>JBASJO010000269.1:0-9592 GCA_049655365.1 Rhodoferax sp.
GCCTACAACCTGCCCCAGGGCGTCATCACCCACCTGTTTCGGGACATTGCCGCCGGCAAGCCGGGCACGCTCACCCATGTCGGGCTCGACACCTTTGTCGATCCCGTGCACGGCGGCGGCAAGCTCAACGCCGTGACCACCACCGACATCGTGCAGCGCATGGCGATTGACGGCCGGGATTACCTGTTCTACAAGGCCTTCCCGATTCATGTCGGCATCATCCGCGCCACCACCGCCGACCCCGACGGCAACCTGAGCATGGAGCGCGAAGCCCTCACACTGGAGGCACTGGCCATTGCCATGGCGGCGCGCAACAGTGGCGGCATTGTGATTGCCCAGGTGGAGCGCCTGGCCGAGCGCAACACCCTGCACCCGCGCAGCGTCAAGGTGCCGGGCGTGTTGGTCGATGCGGTGGTGGTGGCCACCGACCCCGCGCACCACATGCAAACTTTTTCCGAAGCCTACAACCCGGCCTATTCGGGCGAGATCCGCGTGCCCATTGACCAGATATCGCCCATGGTGCTGAGCGAGCGCAAGGTCATTGCCCGGCGTGCTGCGCTGGAGCTCAAACCCAACAACGTGGTCAACCTGGGGATCGGCATGCCCGAGGGCGTAGCCACCGTGGCCGCCGAAGAAAGCGTATTCGACCTGTTGACCCTGACCGCCGAGCCCGGCGTGATTGGCGGCATACCAGCGGGTGGCCTGAGTTTTGGCGCGGCCATCAACGCCCAGGCCGTGATTGACCAGCCCAGCCAGTTCGACTTTTACGACGGTGGCGGCCTCGACGTGGCGGTGCTCGGGCTGGCCCAGGCCGATGCCGAGGGCAACCTCAACGTGAGCAAATTTGGCGCCAAGCTGGCGGGCGCCGGCGGCTTCATCAACATCAGCCAGAACGCCAAAACCGTGGTCTTTGTCGGCACTTTCACCGCCGGCGACCTGCAGCTCGGCATCAAGGACGGCCGCCTGCACATTGACATCGAAGGCACCCAGCGCAAGTTTGTCCGGCAGGTGGATCACCGAACCTTCAGTGCGCGCGAATCGCGCCGGCGCGGCCAGCGCGTGCTGTACGTGACCGAGCGCTGTGTGTTCCAGCTCGCCGGAACCCATGAAGCCCCGGCGCTGGAACTGATCGAGTTGGCACCCGGCGTCGATTTGCAGCGCGATGTGCTGGCACACATGGACTTCCGCCCGCAAATCAGCCCGCAACTCAAGGTGATGGACGCGGCCCTGTTCGCCGACCAGGCCATGGGGCTGCGCCAGCGCCTGCTGGCCACACCGCTGGCCGATCGGCTGGAGCTCGATGCTGCGCACCGGCTGCTGTTCATCAACTTCGAAGGGCTGGCGGTGGACGACATCAACGATGTCAACACCATCGAAGCCCAGATCACGGCGCTGTTGGCACCCCTGAAAGAACGCGTGGCCGTGGTGGTGAACTACGACAGCTTCACCATTGCACCGGCGCTGATCGACGCCTACTCCGCCATGGTGCAGCAACTCAAGCGCCGCTTTTACAGCCGCGTGACGCGCTACGGCACCGGCGGCTTTCTGAAAGCCCGGCTGGAAGCGCGTGGCCCAGGCCCAATGAAGTTTTAAGGTCCGTTCGGGCTGAGCCTGTCGAAGCCCTTTGACCCTTCGACAAGCTCAGGGCGAACGGTTCATACTTTATTTACCGGGCACATCATTACGGTCGTTCAGCCTGCAACAGGGCACGCGTCTTCAACGCCTCCTGGCGCGCTGCCTGCGCAAAATCGGCCCTGCTGGAAGCATACAAAATGGCGCGCGATGAATTCACGATGATCGGCCCGTTATCACGCCAACCCGCCTTGACCGTGGCCAGCGCATCACCGCCCTGGGCACCCACCCCCGGAATCAACAAAGGCACGGTGGGGGCCAGGGTGCGCACACGCTCAATCTCAGCCGGGTAAGTGGCACCCACCACCAGCCCCAATTGACCGTTCAGGTTCCACGGCCCCTGCGCCAATTGCGCAATATGCTCGTACAGCAAGGGCTCGCCAGCCACGCTGCTCAAGCGCTGGTTCTGAAAATCGTCGCCCCCCGGATTGGAGGTGCGGCACAGCAAGAAAGCCCCTTTACCGTGGTACTTGAGGTAGGGCTGAATCGAGTCAAAGCCCATGAACGGCGACAGCGTGACCGCATCAGCGCCATAACGCTCAAAGGCCTCTTTGGCATATTGCTCGGCGGTGCTGCCAATGTCACCGCGCTTGGCATCCAGAATGACGGGCACACCCGGTGCCGTGCGGCGCATGTGCGCCATCAGGCGCTCCAACTGTTCCTCGGCGCGGTGCGCGGCGAAATAAGCGATTTGCGGCTTGAAAGCGCTCACCAGGTCGGCCGTGGCGTCGACGATGGCCGCGCAAAAATCGTAAATTTTGCTGGCATCACCCTGTATGGCCGCAGGAAATTTGGCCGGCTCGGGGTCCAGCCCGACGCACAACATGGAACCGTTTTGGCGCTCGGCATTGCGCAACATGTCTAGAAAATTCATGGCGCCATTGTAAGAAGCGCGGCCAACCATCAGGGGCCTGCCTGGCGTGGCCTAAACTTCAGGTCTCCCAATTGCCAAACGGCCCCATGCGCTCCAACCAATTTCCCGACAACGACGAAGACAGCCAGTTCAGCCCCGCCGAGCGCGCTGCGGCGGCGTCGCGTTCAACCTGGGTCAGTGTGGCGGTGAATCTGGTTTTGACCATTGTCCAGATCGCAGTGGGCATCCTGGCCAAGTCGCAAGCCCTGATCGCCGACGGCATTCACACCCTGTCGGACCTGGTGGCCGACTTTGTCGTGCTGTTTGCCAACCACCACAGCCAGAAGGACGCTGACGAGGACCACCCCTACGGCCACCAGCGCTTCGAGACCGCCGCCTCGCTGGTGCTCGGGGTGCTGCTGCTGGCAGTCGGTGTCGGCATGCTCTGGTCGGCTGCCGCCAAATTGCAGGATCCGGCCTCGATCGCCACGGTGCACATCATTGCCCTGTGGGCGGCGGGGGGTGCATTGGTCGCCAAGGAGCTGCTGTTTCGCTACATGCTGTCGGTGGCCAAGAAGGTCAAAAGCAGCATGCTGGTGGCCAACGCCTGGCACGCCCGCTCGGATGCGGCGTCGTCATTGGTGGTGGGCCTGGGCATCATCGGCAGCCTGCTGGGCTACCCCATCCTGGACCCGATTGCCGCCGCCATCGTGGGCTTCATGGTGACCAAAATGGGCTGGAGCTTTGGCTGGGACGCCTTGCATGACCTGATGGATCGCGCGGTGGACGTGGCCGAGGTTCAGGCCATTCGGAAAACCCTGATGGAGACGCCCGGCATCAGCAATGTGCACGACGTGCGCACCCGCAAAATGGGCGACATGATCGTGGTCGATGCCCATCTGGAAGTTGATGCCACCCTGACCGTGGAGCAGGGCCACGACATCGCCGTGGAAGCCCGCGACCGCGTCATGCAGCGCCACCGGGTCATCAACATGATGACCCATGTGGACCCCTACAAGCGCCCCGACCGGGACCACGCCGCACCTGGAAAAGTCTAGTTTTATTCAGGAAAATTGATTAGGGTTAACCCTTGGTCGAGTTATGATGCAGTGCACAATTCTCACGCCAGTCGGCTGGCGGATTGGCACCAATCAGCGGAGTTCTTCCTCATGCGTTCGTATTTCGTCGCGGCGACACAGCCCAATGTCGGCCTCACTTCGGTTTCACTGGGTCTCTTGCGGGCACTGCAACGGCGCGGGCTGAAGGTTGCCTTTGTCAAACCCGTTACCAAGCGCACGCCAGACACCGAACCGTCAGTGCTGTTTGCACGCGACATTTGCAAGGTCGCGAACACGCCCAACCCCTTACCCATGAGCTTGGTGTCGCAGTACGTCACCACGGGCAAAACCGATGACTTGCTCGAAGAGATGGTCAGCCTGGCGATGTCCTGCACCGACGGGGCCGATGTGCTGGTGGTCGAGGGGATTCATGCCGATCCGATGCTGGCGTTCATTCCGCGTCTGTCAGCGGACATCGCCAGAAGCCTGCAGGCGGACGTGGTGCTCGCTGCCAGTGGTGCCGACGCCGAGGGCATTGCCCAGACCCGCTACATGATTGCCCAGGTGCGCCAGGCGGGACGCAAGGTGGTGGGCGTGATCTTCAACCGCGCGGCGGCCGACTTTGATGAATCCGCCGTCGCCGAACAACTGGCTGGCGTGCCGATCTGGGGCGTCATACAGAACAATCCGGCGCTGTCGGCACCGCGCACCCTCGACGTGGCCCGATTTCTGGGCGCCGAGGTGATGATCGAGGGCCAGATCGCGACCCGGCGCGTGCTCGACACCGTGCTGGCGGCGCGCTCGGTCACCGAAGTCATTCCGCGCCTGACACCGGGTGCACTGGTGATCAGCGCCGGCGACCGCGACGACGTCATCCTGGCCACGGCACTGGCCGAAAGCAACGGGATCGAGCTGGCCGGTCTGGTGCTGACACATCACAGCTTCATCAGTCCACGCATCGAGCGCTTTGGCTCACGCGCCTTTCACAGTGGCTTGCCGGTGTTGCGCACCGATGGCGACAGTTTCGAGACCGCCGCGCGCATCAGCCGTTTGCCGCTGGCGGTACCGCTGGACGATTTGGACCGCATGGACACCGTCATCGACAGCCTGGCAGAACACCTGGACGGTGACGCCATCTGTGCCGGCCTGGAGCTTGCCGCCTCGACCCGCATGTCGCCGCCGGCCTTCCGTTATCAACTAATCCAGAAGGCGCGCGCCGCCAACAGACGCATCGTGCTGCCTGAAGGCGATGAGCCACGCACCATTCGCGCCGCAGTGATCTGCACCCAGAAGGGCATAGCGCGCTGCGTGCTGCTGGGCAAGCGCACGGTGATCCAGTCGGTCGCCGACTCGCTCGGCATCGAATTGCCGTCGGGGCTGGAGATCCTGGAACCCCATCTGGTGGCTGAACGTTATGTGGCACCGATGGTGGAGTTGCGCAAAAGCAAGGCGCTCACGCCGGGGCAAGCCCTGCGGGCACTGGAAGACAGCGTGGTGCTGGGCACCATGATGCTGGCGCTGGACGAAGTCGACGGCCTGGTCAGCGGCGCGGTGCACACCACGGCCAGCACGATTCGCCCCGCCCTGCAATTGATCAAGACAGCCCCGGGTTCGAGCATTGTTTCGTCGTGCTTCTTCATGCTCATGCCGGAGCAGGTGCTGGTTTACGCCGATTGCGCGGTCAACCCCGACCCCACGGCCCGGGAACTGGCCGAGATCGCCAAGCAAAGTGCCGACAGCGCGCGCGCCTTTGGCATCGAACCCAAGGTTGCCATGATCAGCTACAGCACCGGGGTTTCGGGCGCCGGTGACGACGTGGAAAAAGTCCGCGTGGCCACCGGGCTGGCGCGAATCCAGTGGCCCGAACTGGTGATTGACGGCCCGATGCAGTACGACGCCGCCACGGTGCGCGAAGTGGCTGCACAAAAGGCACCCGGCAGCGCAGTGGCCGGCCAGGCCACCGTGTTTGTTTTCCCCGACCTCAACACCGGCAACACCACCTACAAGGCGGTGCAGCGCTCGGCCAACGTGGTGTCGGTGGGCCCGATGCTGCAGGGCTTGCGCAAGCCGGTGAATGATTTGTCGCGCGGCGCCTTGGTGGACGATATTGTTTTCACCATCGCCTTGACAGCCATCCAGGCGCAGGCCATGGCGCAAGCATGAGGCGGGCGCAGTCAGTGGCCTGACCCGGCTCGCCGCTTATTTTTTGACTACTTTCGCCCGCGACGATTTTTTGGCCGGGGTCGGCCTGGCTTGGCCACTTTGATCAAGGCAAAGCAGGGCGTCCGCGTAACACATGAAGCGGTTGAGGTAATCAGGCGAAATCTCGCGCATCAAGGCCAAAGACGCCAGCACCAGCCGATGCGAATTGATGGGGCCGGCATTCTGAGGCCCCTGCCTGAGCGCCTTGGCCACTTGCCTGTCGACACTGAGTTTGGACCAGGTATTGCGGAAATGGCGCACGCTTTTGAGCTCGGATCGTGAGCGAGTCGCGCTCTGCAGCGCACCGCGCTGGCTGGTGTCAGGCTGCTCCGGCGCGTGTTGTGCGATATACCGGGTCAGCTCGCGCAGCGATGCGCCCGGCACACTGCCTTGCGGGCCAAGGTTGGCCTGAGATGCCTCGCGCTGCGCCAGCTCAAAGCGCTTTTGAAAAGCCTGCAGCGCTTGTCCCAGCCGGACATCCAGCAGACGCCTGACCTCACCCTGGTGCCTGCCGGCGCGCTCCAGCAGCGCCTGCAGGTAATGGCAAGTCACCGGATCATGCTGCGCCGCGCCGGCCAGGCACAGGTCAGCCAGTTGCGCTTGGAGGTCCCGCGCCGGCGCATTCATGGGGTGGCTGTGGCGGCAGGGGCGGTCTTGGGCACGGGCGCCATTTCAACGCGCCGGTTTTGCTGGCGCGCCGCCTCGTCGCTGTTCGGCGTGACCGGTTGCTCGGCACCAAAGGCGGCCGCAAACACCATGGACGAAGGCATGCCCGCCTCGATCAAGGCCCGTGTGACGGTCAGGGCCCGCTGGGCCGACAGTTCCCAGTTGTCGACAAAACGCGAGTTGCCTTCTCGGATCGACCGGTCGTCGGTGAAGCCACTCACCATCAGCAGTTCATCGCGCGAGGCAAGGTAAGCCCGCAGCGGCATCACCAGACTGTTGAGCAGTTGCCGCCCCTCGGGCTGCAACTGGTCGGAATTCAAGGCAAAAAGGACGCGGCCGCTGATGCCAATGCGCCCGTTGTTCAAGGTGATACGCCCGCTGGCCAGCGGAATCGCCAGCGCTTTCTCCAGCGTCATGCGGCGTTGCTCCTCGACCTTGCGTTTGTTGATTTCGGCCTCCAGGCTGGTCGCCAACTCCAGCTGAACCCCCAGCACGGCCACCAGAATCAGCACAAACGCGCCCAGCAGGCCCGACATCAGGTCGCCAAAAACGGCCCAGACCGGCGCTGTTTGCTCAATGCCTTCGCGGTTGTCCATCAGCTCACCGCTTCAGCCGCCAAAGCCTGCCGGGCCGGGAACTGGCGCAGTTCGTCAAAAATTTCCTTTTGCGACATCAGGCTCAAGTCGATGATTTCACGGGCCTGAGCCACGTAATAGGCGAGCTGGTCGTCACTGCGCGCCATGGATTTGTCCAGCGCACCTTCAATGCGTTGCAGTTGGCCCACCAGCTTGGCGTTGGCCTCGCTGAAGGCGCTCACTGCAAAACCCAGGGCATCGCTGAGGCTGGCCACGTCCACCGCGCTGCTGCCGACCTGGGCGGCCATGTCCGAAAGCTTGGCGGTCTGCTGACCGACCTGCGCGGCGAACTGGTCGCCGGTTTGCGCAAGCGCCCCAGCCGAAGAGGCCACCAGCGAATCGATCACCGCGCGCTGCTCAAGCGACGCATGGTTGATGCCCTCAAGCAAGGCATTCAAGGTGACCAGGATGCGGCCACGTTCTTCCAGCAGTTCGTTGTCGCGCGTCACGCTGTTTGTGATCTCCTGGCGCAATTGCCCGATGACTTCAGCGGCGGCGCGTGGCGCTTCCGAGGCGGTTTCGATGAGGCGCCGGATCGGTTCTTCGAGTGCGGTGCCCAGCGTGCTCAGGTGGCTGGTCAGTGCGGTCTGCAAATCGCCCAGGCGCGCCACGGCGGCATCGCCACGTTGCGCCTCCTCGATCCGCAGTGCACCCAGTTCGGTCTGCAACAAGCTCGCGAGTTGGTCCATGCGCGCGCCATGCTGGGCCAACCATTGCGCCTCCGCGTCGATGCGGGAGCGCGCCAGCGCCTCGGCGCTGTTGGTCAGACGCTGGAGGTCGCTCAGCGTGCTGCCGGCGCTGGCCTGCGCGTTGGCAGTGATCTGCTGGGCGGTCTGGGCCAGCACCGTGCAGATGGCCTGCTGCTGCGCAAGCGCCTGCGCGCCGAACCGTTCAGACAGGCCATCGAGTTGCGTCTGCGCGGTGGCGATCACGCGTTCGTGCAACGCCCTTGCCTCGCGCGCCATGCCCGACAAGGCAGCCTCGACCACCGGTTGGATGCGCTCGCCAGCCACGTGGGCGCTTTGCGTCAGGCTGTCCTTGAGCGATTGGTCCACCGAAGTGGCCAGCGCACGGTACATGGCCTTGACCTCGCCGTGAAAACCTTCCTGATTGCTCAGCAGGCGCTGGTTCAGTTGCTGGCTCAGCTGGTCCATCTGCGCCATCATCAGCTGCAATTGGTCCACCACCGCGGGCAGGGCGCGGGCCTGAAACTGCAGCGCTTGGTAGGCTTCCTGGCGCTGATGGGTCAGTGAAAAACCGCGCAAGGTGGTGGCAATTTTGCTGTCCAGCACCTGGGCGGCCAGCAGCCTTTCACGTCGACTGACCGCCGACATCAGGCCCAGCATGGCCGACGCCGCGACACCCGCCACCGAGGTGCCAAACGCCAGCCCCAGGCCCTGAATGGGTGCAGCCAGCGCGCTGCGGATAGCCTGCAGGTCGGTGGTGCCCTGCAGCGAAAACGCGGCGCCATTGAGCGTCACGACCATGCCCAAAAACGTGCCCAACATGCCCAGCATCACCAGCAAACCCACCAGATAAGGCGTCAGTGCGGGGCCGGGCAAACCGATGCGTTCGCCCTCAACGCGCAGCCGCACCGGGTTCTGCAGCGAGGGATGCAGATGCTTGAGCCAGTCACCCAAGTTCGGCAGCGACTCCGGAATGGCTGCCAGCGCCTCCGACAAACGGGTCGTGGCCTGGCGAAATTGGCGTAACTCCAGAGCGCCAAAGCCATAGACCACGGCAATCAGCGCCGTCACGGTCAGCGCCAAGGGATGTGCCAGCACAAACCCGGCGCCAACCCAGACGATGGCCATGACGCCCAACAAAAAGGCGCCTGTGAACAGATATTTACTCATTGATCTTGTGTTGTCCCGTGATTGAATCCAGCTGGCAAGCCTCGATGAGGCCCAGCACCGGTTGCATGCGGAGGTCCAGTTCAGCGCGCAGCAGCGTTTGCATTTCCTGACAAAAGTCGGCCAGCCACTCCGTTGCTTGCTCACGCCCTTGGCGCAAATGCTTGAAGCGTTTTTCGAGCAGCGAGGGCAGTTTCTGGAGCAACCTGGCCTCACGCTCACAGAAGATGCCGTCGAGCGCGACGTCCAGTGCGGCCAGTTTTCGGAGCCTGGGCGAGGACTGACCCAGGACCTCCCGCACATGGGCGCGCAGGGGCGACAGCTTCAATTCAATCTCGCGTTGCTGCGCCTGATAGTGGCGACGGTAGGGCTCGTAGGCAAACGCAGGGTCATCGAGCGCGTCGGCTTCCGGGGCGGACAGTTCTTTGGGTAGCCGCCCGATCACACTCACCAGACCAGCCTGCACGCGCTCAAACGCCTTGTCCAGTGCCGTGCGCTGGCCGGATGTCACGCCTTCAGGCATCCCGCACCGGGCAGTCGTGCTGGCGCCGTGCACCGCCGACAAGGTGATGGCGTCGGTGAAGCTGACCCACTGGCTCAGTTTTTCAGCAAATGCGGCACCTTGCTCGACCATGTCCAGCAAAGACAGTTCGACGAGCACACGAACAAGTTCGGCGCTGTGAAAGCTGGTAC
>JBASJO010000270.1:0-2881 GCA_049655365.1 Rhodoferax sp.
CCAGTTGCGCCATTCGCGGCTACAAGGTGACGCGTGCACCCATGGTGATTCACCTGACTGCGTTCTGGGTGTTTTCCTTGCCGCTGGGCTATGTACTCGGTCTGGCACCCGGTTGGGCGCCTTGGGCACCGACCCAGCCCATGGCAGCCCAAGGTTTCTGGATTGCGCTGGTGCTGGGACTGACCATTGCGGCCTTGGGACTCACCTGGCTGCTACGCCAGGTGGCACGCAGCAGGCTTCATTCAAACTAATTGGGTTCTGACCCCCATTCATTTTTCAATGCAGGGCGACGCCGGTTTTGGCGGCCAGCTCTTCCATCGTCACACCCGTGGCGCGCTGCACCACCTTGAGACCGTGCGGCGTGATGTCCATCACGGCCAGGTCGGTGATGATGCGGTCGACCACACCGACACCGGTCAAGGGCAGCGTGCACTTTGGCAAAATCTTCAGGTCGATCGTGCCATCCTTCTTTTTGGCCACGTGTTCCATCAGTACCACCACACTTTTCACGCCGCCCACCAGGTCCATGGCGCCGCCCATGCCCTTGACCATCTTGCCCGGAATCATCCAGTTGGCCAGATCGCCGGTTTCGCTCACCTGCATGGCGCCCAGAATGCTCAGGTTGATCTTGCCGCCGCGAATCATGGCGAAGCTGTCATGGCTGCCGAAGATGCTGGAGCCGGCAATGGTGGTGACGGTTTGCTTGCCAGCGTTGATCAGGTCGGCGTCCACCTCATCTTCAGTGGGAAACGGGCCGATGCCCAACATGCCGTTTTCACTTTGCAACCAGACCTCGATGTCGGGTGGAACAAAATTGGCCACCAGCGTGGGCAGGCCAATGCCCAGGTTCACATAAAAACCGTCCTGCAATTCCTGGGCAGCCAAGGCGGCCATTTCGTCGTGTGTCCAAGCCATGATCAAACTCCTGCTTTCGGTGTGATGGTTCTTTTCTCAATGCGTTTCTCGGGTGTGGCATTCAGCACAATGCGGTTCACGTAAATGCCGGGCAAGTGCACGCTGTCCGGGTCAAACGTGCCGGTTTCGACAATTTCCTCCACTTCGACCACGGTGATCTTGCCGGCCATGGCCACCGCCGGGTTGAAGTTGCGCGCAGTGCGCCTGAACAACAAGTTGCCGCTCTTGTCGGCCTTCCAGGCTTTCACCAGCGACACATCGGGCACCAGGGCGTGTTCCAAAATATAAACATGGCCGTCAAAAACGCGGTTCTCCTTGCCCTCCGCCACCAGTGTGCCTACGCCGGTACGCACGTAGAACGCCGGAATGCCAGCGCCACCGGCACGCAGTTTCTCGGCCAGCGTGCCCTGGGGTGTGAACTCCAGCTGCAGTTCACCGGCCAGGTACTGGCGTTCAAACTCCTTGTTCTCGCCGACATAGCTGGAGATCATCTTGCTGATCTGGCGGGTTTCCAGCAACTTGCCCAAGCCAAAACCGTCGACACCGGCATTATTGGAAATAACGGTCAGGTCACTGGCGCCGGTGTCGCGCAGGGCGTCAATCAAGGCCTCTGGGATGCCGCACAAGCCAAAGCCACCGACTGCCAGCAACTGGCCATCCCTGACAATGCCTTGCAACGCGGCCGCTGCGGAAGGGTAAATTTTGTTCACTTTGAATTCTCCGTGGATAAAAACAGTGACACTACGATACTACCTAATTTGATACGTAGTTTTCCGTAAGGGGCAAACCCTAGTCTGACCCGCAAGCATTTTTAATCAGTTGGGGTCAGAGCACGTCGCTTCGCGAGTGGACTGACCCACAAATTACTTAATTTATCCATGGACATTGATTACCGGCTGGCTTTTGAGATGGCGCCTGTTGGCCTTGCGCTGTCGCGCAACCGCATCATGGTGGACTGCAACCGCCACCTGTGCGACATGTTCGGTGTCGCGCCCGACCAACTGATTGGCCAGTCGTTCCAGGTGCTCTACCCCAGCGCGCTTGAATTCGAGCGCACCGGCCAGCGCATCGCGCCGCTGCTCAACCGCAACGGCACCTACGCTGATGACCGCATCATGAAACGGGTAGACGGCCGCTTCAAGGGCGAAACTTTCTGGTGCCACGTCACCGGCCGAGCCCTGAATCAGGCAGCACCGCATGAGGCTGGCATCTGGACCTTTGAAGACCTGAGCGCCAGCCGTGCGGTTAAAGCCGAACTCACACCCCGCGAGCGCGAAGTAGCCACTTTTTTAATGGCAGGTCTGACCAGCAAGGAGATCGGCAAGGCGCTGGCCATCAGCCACCGCACCGTGGAAATCTACCGGGCCCGACTGATGCGAAAATACAAGGCATCCAATACCGGTGACCTGGTTCACAAACTGATGTCGGGCCAGTAATGCCATGAGGTACACAGACAGCAGCCGCCTGATCACCCGCAAAGTCGATGATCGTCACACGTTTTCAACTCAAGGAGAAACCCATGGTTACCGCAAAAAAGACAAGCTCCCCCACAGCCGATGCTGTACCCAAGTCCAAGGCGCCTGCCAAAAAAGCGGTTGCGGTAAAAACGCCAGTCACCGCAGCGGTCGAGACAGCACCTGCGGCGGTCAAGAAAAGCCCAGCTAAAAAAGCCGCACCCGCCAAGGCCAGCGTTGCACCCGTGGCCGCGCGACCTGCCGTGACGCCCGAGCAGCGCCACAACTACATTGAAGTGGCTGCTTTTTATGTGGCACAACGACGCGGTTTCGCCCCTGGCAACCCCCTTGATGACTGGGCCATGGCAGAGCGGGAAGTCGATCACCTGATCGCCTCAGGGCATTTTTCCAGTTACTGATCCGGCCCGATGATGTTTTAAGTTCCGTTCGGGCTGAGCTCGTCGAAGCCCTTCGACAGGCTCAGGGCGAACGGTTCATACTTTACCGGGCCG
>JBASJO010000271.1:0-1961 GCA_049655365.1 Rhodoferax sp.
AGTGCTGAAGGCCTGCGCCCCGCCCAGCACCAGCCAAAGCCCGGCCAGTGCCACGGCCACGGCCAGCTTGCGCCGGCCACCGACATGCTCTTTCAAGAACAGCCAGCCCCCCAGCACCGACCACACCGGCGACAGGTAAAACAGGAACATGACTCGCACCACGTCACCCAGCATCAAGGCGTTGACAAACGAGGTGTTGGCCCAGCCGCCCACCAGCGCCAGTGCGATCAGCAGCCCGCTCTGCGCGCGCCACGCCAGGCGCTCACGCCACAGGTAGGCGGCCAGCACCAGCCCGACGGGGCCATAAACCAGCATCGACAGCACCGGACCGCTTAAGCCCACCTCGACAAACTGCTTCAAGGGCCACCAGGACAGGCCCCACAGCGAGGACGAAAACAGCAGCACCAGCAAAGGCAAGGCCGGGGATCGGACAGCATTCGTCATGGCATCACCGAGCCGCCATTGGGCCCAAGCACTTGGCCGCAATAAAAACGGGACAAATCCGAGGCCAAAAACAGCGCCGTGGCCGCAATCTCTTCGGGCTCGGCAAAACGTTGTTGTGGAATATCGAGTTCTTTCTGAATCGATTCGGCGCTCATGGCGGCCAGCGACACCATGGCCGTATTCACCGGCCCCGGCGCAATGGCGTTGATGCGAATGGCGGGTGCGAATTCGCGCGCCAGCGCCCGGGTCAGGCCGATCACGCCGGCCTTGGCCGCGCAGTAGGGGGCCAACTGAGTGCGCCCCAGAATGCCCAGGTCCGAAGCGACGTTGATGACCACGCCCTGCTGGCGCGCCACCATGGCGGGCAGGAAAGCACGCGCGGTCAGAAACACCGATTTAAGGTCGGTCGCCAGCATACGGTCCCAGTCGGCTTCGGTCGTCTCCAGAAACGGCTTTTCCTGGATGATGCCCGCGTTGTTGACCAGAATGTCGAACGCACCACAGATCGGTTGAACTTGCGCCGCCAGCCGGACCACGTCTGCCGCAAGACTCACGTCGGCTTCCAGCGCCCAGGCCGGTACGCCAAAACTTTGCAACTCCCGCACCAAGACTTGAGCTTGCGCCGCTTGCCCCAGATGGTTCACCACCACCGCCGCACCAGCTTGCGCAAAGGCCAGGGCAATGGCCCGGCCAATGCCGGTCGCGGCGCCGGTCACCAAGGCGGTGCGCCCGCTCAAAGACAGGTTCAGGGCGGCCGTCATCAGCCCATCACCTCGCCGTTGCTCACCACCCGGGCCTGGCCGGTGAGCGGCGCGGCATCGGCGCTGGCCAAAAACAGGTAAATGCCGGCAATGTCGGCGGGCGCCAGCATGCCGGGCAAGGCTTGATGCGCCAGCAAGTCGCGCTCGACCTCGGCCTCGCTGCGGCCCTGCTGCTGCGCCATGCTGGCGAGCGAGCGCATGGCGGCGTCGGTACGAATCCAGCCGGGGCACACCGCATTGACACGGATGCCGCGCCCGCCCAACTCGAACGCCAGCGAACGGGTCAGGCCGATGACCGCGTGTTTGCTCGCCACATAAGCCGAAAAATCGGCAACCCCGGTCTTGCCCCAGATCGAGGACTGGTTGATGACACTGGCCCCGGCAGGCATCAGCGGCAGCAGCGCCCGCGTCAGCCGCACCATGCTCAGCACATTGTTGTCGAGCAGGCTCGCCCAGCGCGCCATGGCGTCGGGCGCCGGGTTGTCAATGGGGGTGGGGTATTCCACCCCCGCGTTGTTGACCAGCACATCCACCCTGCCCCATTGGGCTTGCAGGCGAGCAGCCAGCGCAGCCACCTGCGCGTCGTCACTCAGGTCGCACGCGGCGGTCAGCACCTCGGTGTGGGCAGCCAGCGAATCGGCCAGGATTTGCAGCGGCACTGCCGCCCGGTCCAGCAGCAGCAGGCGCACGCCCTGCGCGGCAAAGGCCTGGGCTAGTCCCTGGCCAATTCCGCCCGCCGCGCCGGTAAGGACTACC
>JBASJO010000272.1:0-10485 GCA_049655365.1 Rhodoferax sp.
TCGAGCCCGCCAAGGAGATTGTCAAGCGTTTTGCCACCGGCGCCATGTCGCTCGGTTCGATCTCCACCGAAGCCCATGCCACGCTGGCCATTGCCATGAACCGCATCGGCGGCAAGAGCAACACCGGCGAGGGTGGTGAAGATCCCTTGCGTTACCGCAACGAGCTCAAAGGCATTCCCATCAAGCAGGGTCAGACCATGTCTGACCTGTTGGGCAAAGACCTGTTTGAGGTCGATTACCCTTTGCAGGATGGTGACTCCATGCGTTCGCGCATCAAGCAGGTGGCCTCGGGCCGCTTTGGCGTCACGGCCGAATACCTGGGCAGCGCCGACCAGATCCAGATCAAGATGGCGCAAGGCGCCAAGCCGGGCGAGGGCGGCCAACTGCCGGGTGCCAAGGTGTCCGAGTACATCGGCCGCTTGCGCCACTCGGTACCCGGTGTCGGTTTGATCTCGCCGCCGCCGCACCACGACATTTATTCGATTGAAGATCTGGCGCAGCTCATTCACGACCTGAAAAATGTCGCTCCCAAGGCCGGCATCAGCGTCAAGCTGGTGAGCGAAATTGGCGTTGGCACCATTGCCGCCGGCGTGGCCAAGTGCAAGGCCGACCATGTGGTGATTGCCGGCCATGACGGCGGCACAGGCGCTTCGCCCTGGTCGTCCATCAAACACGCCGGCAGCCCGTGGGAAATCGGCCTGGCTGAAACCCAGCAAACGCTGGTGCTCAACCGCCTGCGCAGCCGTATCCGGGTGCAGGCCGACGGCCAGATGAAAACCGGTCGCGACGTCGCCATCGGCGCGTTGCTGGGTGCCGACGAGTTTGGCTTTGCCACCGCGCCGCTGGTAGTGGAAGGCTGCATCATGATGCGCAAGTGCCACCTCAACACCTGCCCGGTGGGCGTGGCCACCCAGGACCCGCTGCTGCGCGCCAAGTTCTCTGGCAAGCCAGAACATGTGGTGAACTACTTTTTCTTCATCGCCGAAGAAGTGCGCCAGATCATGGCCCAGCTGGGTATCCGCAAGTTTGACGACATGATTGGTCGCTCGGACCTGCTCGACACGCGCCCCGGCCTGGACCACTGGAAAGCCAGTGGCCTGGACTTCAGCCGCCTGTTTGCCCAGCCCAACGTGCCCGCCGATGTGCCGCGCTTCCAGTTCGAGGAGCAGGACCACGGCCTGGACAAGGCGCTCGACAACGTGCTGATCGCCAAGAGCCGTGCCGCCATCGACAAGGGTGAGCGTGTGCAGTTCATCGAGGTGGCGCGCAATGTGAACCGCTCGGTGGGGGCCATGCTCTCGGGCGCGGTCACGCAGGTGCACCCGGAAGGGCTGCCCGATGACACCATCCGCATTCAGTTGGAGGGCACCGGCGGCCAGTCCTTTGGCGCCTTCCTGGCACGCGGCATCACGCTCTACATGATTGGCGACGCCAACGACTACACCGGCAAGGGCCTCAGCGGCGGCCGCGTGGTGGTGCGCCCCAGTATCGATTTCCGTGGTGACGCGGTCAAAAACACCATTGTTGGCAACACCGTGATGTTCGGTGCCACCAGCGGTGAAGCCTTCTTCAGCGGCGTTGCCGGCGAGCGTTTTGCCGTGCGTCTGTCAGGGGCCAGTGCTGTGGTGGAAGGCACGGGCGATCATGGCTGCGAGTACATGACGGGCGGCACCGTGGCGGTGCTGGGGGTGACGGGCCGCAATTTTGCCGCCGGCATGAGCGGCGGTGTGGCCTACGTCTATGACGAAGACGGCAAGTTTGCCAAACGCTGCAACACAGCCATGGTGAAGCTGGAGAAAGTGCTGACCACGGCCGAACAACAGGAAGCGCTGGACGCAAGCCTGTGGCATCGCGGCTTGAGCGACGAAGAGCAGCTCAAGCAGATGCTGGCGGACCACAACCGCTGGACCGGAAGCCGCCGGGCCCGCGAACTGCTCGACAACTGGGAGACCTCGCGGCTCAAGTTTGTCAAGGTATTCCCCATTGAGTACAAGCGGGCACTGGGCGAGCTGCATGCCAAAAAAGGGGCTCAAGCCAAGGTGGATCGGGCGCAAGCCGCGAGTCAAAAAGAAGTCAAAGCGGTCGCGGCCAAGTAGCGCGACACGGACCATTGATCAAGGAAAAATATCATGGGAAAAATAACCGGTTTCATGGAATACGAGCGCATCGAAGAGGGCTACAAGCCCGTGCCCGAGCGCCTGAAAAACTACCAGGAATTTGTCATCGGCCTGGATGACGAAGCTGCAGCCAAGCAGGCCGCGCGCTGCATGGACTGCGGCACGCCGTTTTGCAACAACGGCTGCCCGGTCAACAACATCATTCCGGACTACAATGACCTGGTGTACCAGAGCGACTGGAAAGAAGCCATTGACGTGCTGCACAGCACCAACAATTTCCCCGAGTTCACCGGGCGTATTTGCCCGGCGCCCTGCGAAGCAGCCTGCACGCTGAACGTGAATGACGGCGCTGTGGGCATCAAGTCGATCGAGCACGCCATCATCGACCGCGCCTGGGAGCATGGCTGGGTCACGCCTCAGCCTGCCAAGATCAAGACCGGCAAAAAAGTCGCCGTGGTCGGCTCCGGGCCAGCCGGCATGGCGGCGGCGCAGCAGCTGGCGCGCGTCGGCCACGACGTGACCCTGTTCGAGAAAAATGACCGTGTCGGTGGCTTGCTGCGTTACGGCATCCCCGACTTCAAGATGGAAAAAACCCACATCGATCGCCGGGTCGAGCAGCTCAAGGCGGAAGGTGTGACGATTCGCACCAGCGTGCTGGTCGGTGATCTGCCCAAGGGTTCCAAAGTGACCAATTGGGCCAAGGAAAGCATTTCACCCGCCCGGTTGCAGGCCGACTTTGACGCCGTGTTGCTGACCGGCGGCTCCGAGCAGTCGCGTGACCTGCCAGTGCCCGGGCGCGATCTGGACGGCATTTATTTCGCAATGGAATTCCTGCCGCAACAAAACAAGGTCAATGCCGGTGACAAGCTCAAGAACCAGTTGCGCGCCGACGGCAAGCACGTCATCGTGATTGGCGGCGGCGACACGGGTTCCGACTGCGTGGGCACCAGCAACCGCCATGGTGCGGTCAGCGTGACCCAGTTCGAGGTCATGCCGCAGCCGCCAGTCGAAGAAAACCGGCCGCTGACCTGGCCTTACTGGCCCATGAAGCTGCGCACCAGCTCCAGCCACGACGAAGGTTGTGTGCGTGAATTTGCCATTTCCACCAAGGAATTCATCGGTGAAAAAGGCAAGCTGACTGGCCTGAAAACCGTGCACATCGAGCTCAAGGACGGCAAGATGGTGGAAATCCCCGGTTCTGAGAAAACCTACAAGGCCGACCTGGTGTTGCTGGCCATGGGCTTTGTCAACCCGGTGGTCACGGTGCTCGACGCCTTTGGTGTTGACAAAGACAACCGCGGCAATGCCCGTGCCAGCACCGATTTCACCGGCGGTTACGCCACCAATGTGGCCAAGGTGTTTGCTGCCGGCGACATGCGCCGCGGCCAAAGCCTGGTGGTGTGGGCCATCCGTGAGGGCCGCCAGGCCGCCCGCTCGGTCGATGAATTCCTGATGGGATTCAGCGATTTGCCTCGCTGAGCTGTAGGTCAAAAGCGTGGCTGCGGTGCGTGCCTAGGTGTAATCCCTTATGATCACAAGGCCGGGCATCCCCGGCCTTTCTATTTATTTATGGCCCTATTTCCTTCAGCCGCGCTGGTCGAACTACGCAATCTCACCTTCGGGTACGGAGAGCGCGTCATCCTGGACAACGTTTCCTTGTCGATTCCGCGCGGCAAGGTGACGGCGCTCATGGGCGCCTCGGGCGGCGGCAAAACCACCTTGCTGCGCTTGATGAGCGGCCAGAACCGGGCCCAATCAGGCCAGGCGCTGTTTGACGGGCAGGACGTGACGCCCATGAACCAGGCCCAAATTTACGCCGTGCGCCGCCGCATGGGCATGCTGTTCCAGTTCGGCGCCCTGTTTGCCGACCTGTCGGTGTTTGACAACGTTGCATTTCCGCTGCGCGAGCACACCAATTTGCCTGAGCCGCTGATCCGGGACATCGTGCTGATGAAGCTCAACGCCGTGGGCCTGCGCGGTGCGTTTGAGTTGATGCCGAGTGATCTGTCGGGTGGCATGGCGCGGCGCGTTGCGCTGGCGCGTGCCATTGCGCTCGACCCTGAATTGGTGATGTATGACGAGCCTTTTTCTGGTCTCGATCCGATTTCGCTGGGAACCGCGGCGCGTTTGATCCGCCAGCTCAACGATTCGATGGGGTTGACCAGCGTCTTTGTCTCGCATGAACTCGAGCAAACCTTCACCATCGCGGACCATGTGATCATCCTGGCTAACGGCAAGGTGGCCATGGAGGGAACGCCGGAGCAGGTGCGCCAGAGCACGGATCCATTGGTGTACCAGTACGTCAATGCCTTGTCTGAAGGGCCTGTGCGTTTTCATTACCCTGGCCCGTCGGTGGCCGAAGATTTTGGTGTGGAGGCTTGCGCATGAGTTGGTACAAACCTGCTGATATTGGTCTGGCCGCGCGCAGTCAGTTGGCCGACCTGGGCTTGGGCGCCCGCCTTTTTGTGCGGCTGCTGTCCACGTTTTTCGGGAGCTTCAGGCGCTTTGGCCTGATTCGTGACCAGATTCACTTCCTTGGCAATTACTCGCTGGCCATCATTGCGGTGTCGGGACTGTTTGTCGGCTTTGTCTTTGGTCTGCAGGGGTATTACACCTTGCAGCGCTACGGTTCCTCTGAGGCCTTGGGGCTGCTGGTGGCGCTGAGCCTGGTGCGTGAACTGGGTCCGGTGGTCACCGCGCTGCTGTTTGCCGGGCGCGCCGGCACCTCGCTCACCGCCGAGATTGGCCTGATGAAGGCGGGCGAACAAATCAGCGTGATGGAAATGATGGCGGTCGATCCGGTGCAACGTGTCCTGGCGCCGCGTTTCTGGGCCGGTGTCATTGCCATGCCCTTGTTGGCGGCAGTGTTCAGCGCCATGGGCATCATTGGCGGCTGGGTCGTGGGTGTGCTCATGATCGGGGTGGACGCGGGTTCCTTCTGGAGCCAGATCCAGGGCGGTGTGGATGTCTGGAAGGACGTGGGCAACGGCATCATCAAAAGCATTGTGTTTGGCTTCACCGTGACCTTCATTGCGCTGCTACAGGGTTTTGAGGCCCAAGCCACGCCCGAAGGTGTGGCCAGCGCCACCACCCGAACGGTGGTGGTGGCGTCACTTTCTGTGCTGGGGCTGGATTTCATTCTGACGGCCATGATGTTTACGATATGAAGCGCACCAGCTCTGTCACCAACTGATTAGAAAGAAGTTTTATGCAACGTTCAAAAAATGATGTCTGGGTGGGCCTTTTCGTGCTGATCGGCGCCGTGGCCATTTTGTTTTTGGCACTCCAGTCGGCCAATCTGCTGAGCTTGAGTTTTCAGAAAACCTACCAGGTCAAGGCCAAATTCGACAACGTGGGTGGCGTCAAGCCCAAGGCGGCAGTGCGCAGCGCCGGTGTCGTGGTAGGTCGGGTGGAAAGCATCGCCTTTGATGACAAATCATTTCAGGCTGTCGTCACACTGGCGCTGGAAAGCCAGTATGTGTTCCCCAAGGACAGTTCACTCAAAATTCTCACCAGCGGTTTGCTTGGTGAACAATACTTGGGTATCGAGCCCGGGGCCGACGACAAAAACCTGGTGGCTGGGGATACCATCTCCAGCACCCAGTCTGCGGTTGTGCTGGAAAATCTTATCAGTCAGTTTTTATTCAGCAAAGCCGCGGAACCAGCGGCAGGCAATGACAGTCAGGGAAAATAATGAGATATTTTTGCAATCAATCCGGTGGCAGGATGAGGCGCAGTTCATGGGCCCTCCTCGTGTTGGCCATCTTTATGCTGAGCGGTTGTGCTTCTGGCCCCAATGCCAATTCGCGCGACCCGCTGGAGCCCTTCAATCGGGGCGTGTACCAGTTCAATGACACGGTGGACCGGGCCGTGATCAAACCTGTGGCAACGGTCTACCGTGATGTGCTGCCGTCACCAGTGCGTACCGGCGTGACCAATTTTTTTGCCAACCTGCAGGACGCCTGGTCTTTTGTGAACAACGGCCTTCAGCTCAAGGGCGAAGCGGCGGGCAACAGCCTGATGCGTTTCAGTGTCAACACCTTCCTTGGTTTGGGCGGCGTGCTGGACATTGCCACCGAGATGCAGATTGAGCGTCACACTGAGGATTTTGGCCAGACGCTGGGTCATTGGGGGGTGGGTGCCGGCCCCTATCTGGTGTTGCCGCTGCTCGGGCCTTCCACGCTGCGTGACACCGCGGCCTTGCCGGTGGATGCCCAGGGCAATCTGGTCTCGGGCGTGAGTGACGTGTCCACACGCAATTCGCTCACGGCGCTGGGTTTGTTGAATCGGCGTGCCCGCTTGCTCGAAGCCACCAGCATCCTCGATCAGGTGGCGCTGGATCCCTACACCTTTACCCGTGACGCTTTTTTGCAACGGCGTCAAAATGATGTCTACGACGGCTATCCGCCGGATGATGCCGATCCTGTTGAGTCGGTCAATGGCGATTCAGCCAAGTAATTTTTTTTGGAATCAGTGACTATGAAAAAACGTTTATTCAACCAATGGCTGCTGGCGCTCACTGCCAGCCTGTCCCTGCTGGCGGCGCTGCCCGTGCAGGCTGCCGACGAAGCCCCCGATGCGTTGATCAGCCGGCTGACCAAGGACGCACTTGACACCCTCCAGGCCGACAAGGCGGTGCAGGCCGGTGATGTGTCGCGCATCATTGAATTGGTGGATGAAAAAGTCATGCCGCACCTGAACTTCCAGCGCATGACCGCCTCTGCGGTGGGTCCCGCCTGGCGCCAGGCCAGCCCCGAGCAACGCACGCGCCTGGAGGCTGAATTCAAGACCCTGCTGGTGCGCACTTACGCCGGTGCCATGAGCCAGGCGAAAAACCTGAGCTTCAGTGTCAAGCCCCTGCGCGCTGCAGCCGACGACAAGGAAGTCATTGTGCGCACCCTGATCACCGGCCGCGGTGACCCGGTGCAACTGGACTACCGGCTCGAAAAAACACCGGGTCTGGGCGCAGGCTGGAAAATTTACAACCTCAACGTTCTCGGCGTTTGGCTGGTGGACACCTACCGCAGCCAGTTCGCGCAGGAAATCAACGCCAAGGGGCTTGACGGCCTGATCGCCACTTTGAGCGAGCGCAACAAGTCCAACGCCGCAGCCAACGCCAAGCCGGCCAAAGGTTGACATGCTGGTATTGCCCGAAGCGGTCACGCAGGCCAACACGGCGGCTTGTCTGGCGACTTTGTCCAAAGAGCTGGCCCAGGAGGCCGAAACTGATGTGGTGGTCGATGCGGCGCGCTTGACCCGCTTTGACTCGGCAGCTTTGGCCCTGTTGCTGGAGCTGCGCCGCAATGCGCTCAAAATGGGCAAGTCTTTTGCCGTTCGGGACGCTCCGCAGCGCCTGCAGGATCTGGTTGATTTGTACGGCATCACTGAGCTCTTGCCCGCCAAGGCCTGATGGCCTCGCTAAAATAGCGGCCCCATGCCCGCCATCTCATTCCAGTCCGTCTCCAAAAGCTTTCCTTCCCCACGCGGCCCCCAGGCCGGCACCTTTCTCGCGCTTGACAATGTGAGTCTGGACGTTGAGGAGGGCGAGTTTTTCGGCCTGCTCGGTCCCAATGGGGCCGGCAAGACCACGCTGATCACCATCCTGGCCGGTCTGGCCAAAGCAAGTGCCGGGCGTGTCAGCGTGATGGGTCACGACGTGCAGACAGGCTTTGCTGCGGCCCGCCGTGCCTTGGGCGTGGTGCCGCAAGAACTGGTGTTTGACCCCTTTTTCAATGTGCGCGAGGCGCTGTTGTTCCAGTCGGGCTACTTTGGTGTCAAGCACAACGAGGCCTGGGTCGACGAACTGCTTGACAACCTCGGTCTGACCGACAAGGCCAAGGTCAACATGCGTGCGCTCTCGGGCGGCATGAAGCGCCGGGTGCTGGTGGCGCTGGCGCTGGTGCACAAACCGCCGGTGATCGTGCTCGACGAGCCGACCGCCGGGGTCGACGTGGAGTTGCGTCAGACGCTGTGGCACTTTATTGCCAAGCTCAACAAGCAGGGCCACACCGTGCTGTTGACCACCCATTACCTCGAAGAAGCCGAAGCCCTGTGCAACCGCATTGCCATGCTGAAAACCGGCAAGGTGGTGGCGCTGGACAGCACCAGCGCGCTGCTCAGTGCGGCCTCTGGCAACGTGCTGCGCTGCACGGTGGATGGCGAGTTGCCACCAGACCTGGCCGGCGTGGCGCGCGTCACCGGGCGCGTGGTGCAATTGCCCGCCAAAGATGCGGCTGCCGTGGAGCAGTACCTGGCACAGATCCGCCAGGCCGGCCTGCAGGTGCAAGACATTGAGATTCGCCGCCCGGACCTTGAGGACGTCTTCTTAAAAGTGATGCAACAACATCCCGGACGCGACGATCGGAGCACCGCATGACCGGCTGGCAAATGCTCCTTTACAAAGAGGTGCTGCGCTTCTGGCGAGTGGCGGCCCAAACCATCACCGGCCCGATCCTGACGGCGCTGCTGTACCTGCTGGTCTTTGGTCAGGCGCTGGAGTCCCATGTCAAGGTCTATGACAACGTGAGCTACACCGCCTTCCTGATCCCGGGCCTGGCCATGATGAGTCTGCTGCAAAACGCCTTTGCCAACAGCTCGTCGTCCCTGATAGCCAGCAAGGTGATGGGCAACCTGGTGTTCTTGCTGCTCACACCCTTGTCGGCGTGGCACTGGTTTGTGGCCTATGTCGGCGCAGCCGTGGTGCGCGGCCTGGTGGTGGGCCTGGGTGTGCTGGCGGTGTCCTTGTTGTTTGCCGTGCCCCCTCTGGCGCAGCCGCTGTGGGCGCTGTTGTTTGCCGTGCTGGGCGCGGCCTTGATGGGCTCCCTGGGCGTGGTCGCGGGGCTGTGGTCGGAAAAGTTTGACCAGATGGCCGCTTTCCAGAATTTTGTCGTGATGCCCATGACCTTTCTGAGTGGTGTTTTTTACTCCATTCATTCCCTGCCGCCTTTCTGGCAAACCGTGAGCCATTTCAACCCGTTCTTCTACATGATCGACGGTTTTCGTTATGGCTTCTTTGGCGTCAGCGATGTCTCCCCCTGGGTCAGTCTGGGCGTGGTGGGCGCAGCCACAGCAGGCGTGGGGGTGTGGGCGCTGCTGCTGCTGCGCATGGGCTACAAAATTCGCTCGTAATGACGACAGTTTCAAGAAAGTAAACCAATGACTGCTGACCAAATCAAACAACTTATTGCCGCTGGCCTGGCTTGTGACTACCTCACGCTCGAGGGCGACGGCCGCCACTGGTATGCGGTGGTGGTCTCACCCGAATTTGATGGCAAACGTGCCATCGCGCGCCATCAAAGGGTCTATGCCTGCCTGGGCGACAAGATGAAAACCGACGAAGTCCACGCCTTGTCGATCAAAGCCTTCACGCCTGCCGAATGGGCAGCACAACCGGTCTGAGCCATGGATAAATTACTCATTCGCGGTGGCCGTCAGCTTAACGGCACGGTCACCATCTCGGGGGCGAAAAACGCCGCTCTGCCCGAGCTCTGCGCCACCCTGCTCACGCCCGAGCCGGTCAACCTGGTGAACGTGCCGCGCCTGCAGGATGTGGCCACGATGCGCAAGTTGCTCGGCCACATGGGCGTGCAGACCCAGACCCATGGTGAGCGCGGTGGCATGAGCTTCTCGGCTGCCGGGCCCATCACGCCGGAAGCGCCGTACGAGCTGGTCAAGACCATGCGCGCCTCGGTGCTGGTGCTGGGGCCCTTGCTGGCCCGCTTTGGCCACGCCCGCGTGTCGTTGCCCGGGGGCTGCGCCATCGGTTCGCGCCCGGTCGACCAGCACATCAAGGGCCTGACCGCCATGGGTGCCGAGATTGCCGTCGAGCATGGTTACATGGTGGCCAAGCTGGTTGCAGGGCGCACGCGCCTCAAGGGTGCGCGCATTGCCACCGACATGGTCACGGTCACCGGCACCGAGAACTTCATGATGGCTGCCGTGCTGGCCGAGGGCGAGACCATTCTGGAAAACGCCGCGCAGGAACCCGAGATTCCTGACCTCGCCGAGATGCTGATCCAGATGGGCGCCCGCATTGAAGGCCATGGCACCAGCCGAATCGTGATCCAGGGGGTCGAGGCCTTACACGGCTGCACCCACCAAGTGGTGGCCGACCGCATCGAAGCCGGCACCTTCCTGTGTGCCGTGGCCGCGGCCGGTGGCGACGTGGTGGTGCAGCATGCCCGCATCGAGCACCTGGAGGCGGTGGTGGAAAAGCTGCGTGACGCCGGGGTGACCGTGACCAAGGTGCCCGACGGTATCCGGGTGCAGTCAGGCGGTGCGGCTCAACTCAAGGCGCAGCATTTCCGCACCACCGAATACCCTGGCTTTCCGACCGACATGCAGGCCCAGTTCATGGCGCTCAACACCG
>JBASJO010000273.1:0-5033 GCA_049655365.1 Rhodoferax sp.
AACGCGGCCAGGGTCAGCTGTGCGCCGGCGCGCGCCGGTGTCAGGCAGGCTTCGACCGGCGCCGCGCCATTGACCGACACCAGACAGGCCTGACAGGCGCCGATGCCGCAAAAGTAACGGCCGCGCAATTGCCCCATGGCCGGCCCCAGGTCGTCCAGACCCGAACGGCGCAAGGCTGCAGCAAAGCTTTCCCCGGGTCGGAAAAGCACCGGATGCCCCTGCCAGAAAAACGTGTCGTCGATCATGTTCTCTGAAATTACATTTGGACAAATTAAGTGAGCTATTAAACCTCAAAATTGTCCCTTCCAAACCTTTCACCTGAAGTCCTCACCCCGGGCTTGACCCGGGATCCAGGAAATCCGGGGGTGGCTTGCGGTCCCCGATGACGCGGCGCTGCATCCGGGCGACGGGCCCTATGTTGCGCCGGATTGGGGAATCTGACTAAACTGCGATCGGTCATTGTCAGATGACGCTCAGGCCAGCTTCATTTTCAGGAACTCAAGCACCATGAACCCCAACATTTCCCTGATTGGCGCGCCCACCGACATTGGCGCCGGTAGCCGCGGCGCCAGCATGGGGCCCGAGGCCTTGCGCGTCGCCAACATCGTCCAGGTGCTGGAAAGCCATGGCCTTGAGGTCATGGACCGCGGCAACCTGAGCGGGCCAAGCAACCCGTGGCTGCCGCCCGTCGATGGCTACCGCCACCTGGCGGAGGTGGCGGCCTGGAACCAGACTGTGCATGACGCGGTGTATGCCGAACTGCAGCAAAACCGGCTGCCGATCGTGTTGGGTGGCGACCATTGCCTGGGCCTGGGCTCGATCAGCGCGGTGGCGCGCCATTGCCGCGATGTAGGCAAAAATTTGCGCGTGTTGTGGCTTGATGCCCATGCCGACTTCAACACCAGCGCGCTCACCCCCAGCGGTAACCTCCACGGCATGCCGGTGGCGTGCTTGTGCGGTTATGGGCCGCCCGAGCTGACCGGTATTGGCGGCCAGGTGCCGGCCATCAACCCGAAATGGGTGCGCCAGATCGGCATTCGCAGTGTCGATGCGGGCGAAAAACGCCTGGTACACGAGGCCGGACTGGAGGTGTTTGACATGCGCTTTATCGACGAGATGGGCATGCGCGCCGCCATGGAGCTGGCGCTAGCGCTGGTCGACGCCAACACCCATCTGCATGTGAGTTTTGATGTCGACTTTCTCGACCCCGACATTGCGCCCGGCGTGGGCACCACGGTGCGCGGCGGCCCCACCTACCGCGAGGCGCAACTGTGCATGGAGATGATTGCCGACACCGGTCGACTGGCCTCGGTGGACGTGATGGAACTCAACCCGGCCTTTGACGTGCGCAACCGCACCGCCGAGGTGGCGGTGGACCTGATCGAGTCGCTGTTTGGCAAAAGCACGCTGATGCGCAAGGCGGGTTAGACGTCACAAGCCTTTGCTGTCTTGGTGTTTAATTGCCCTCTTGATTGCCCGCCCCAACTTTTTTGACAGCCATGGATGAACTTGACCAAAGCCTGATCAGCCTGCTGCGCCAGAACGCGCGCATGAACGTGGCCGACCTCGCCCACAAGCTCAAGGTCTCGCGCGGCACGGTCACCAACCGCATCCGCAAGCTCGAAGATGCGCAGGTCATTCTGGGCTACACGGTCAAGATGCGGCCCGAATCCGAACGCAGCAGCATCCGCGCCTGGATGGAGGTGCTGGTGGAAGGCAACCAGACCCGGCTGGTGATAGCGAGTTTGCTGGGCGAGCCCGGCGTCGCGGCCTTGCACGACACCAATGGCCGCTGGGACCTGCTGGCCGAACTGGAAGCCACGTCGATGGCCGAGCTGTCGCAAATTCTGGAGCGCATCCGCCTGATCAAGGGCATCCGCAGCACCGAAACCAACATCCACCTGGCGACTTACCGTTAGCGCCCATGAACACCCCCCCTACTGCGCTGACCGATACTGTCAAACAGCAGCGGGGTCGTGCTGAATTCACAAAGCCCCTGGTGCTGCGCATGGCTTGGCTGGTGCTGGCCGCGCTCCTGACCGCGAACGGCGCGCACGCTGCTGACCCGCCAACACGCACGGTGCGGGTCGGTGTGTATGAAAACGCACCCAAATTGTTTTTGGGCGACCGTGGCCAGCCCAGTGGCATTCTGGGCGACGTGCTGATGGCCGTGGCCGAGCGTGAACGCTGGCAAGTGGTGGCGGTGCCCTGTGAATGGCAGGCCTGCCTGAACGCACTGGGCCGGGGCGAGATCGACCTGATGCCCGACGTGGCCTACAACGAGCAGCGCGCCAAGCTCTTTGATTTTCACGAGGTGCCAGCGCTGCTGAGCTGGTCGCAGCTGTACACCCGCAAGAGTGAGCCGATCCGGACCATCACCGACTTGCAGGGCAAGCGCATCGCCATCGTTGACGGCTCGGTGCAAGCGCCTTTTTTGGAAAACTTGCTGAATAGTTTTGCCATTTCTCCCACTTGGGTCCATACCGATTCATTTGAGCAGGGTTTCGAGCAGGTGCGCCAGGGCAACGCCGATACCGTCGCAGCCAGCCGTTTTTTTGGCGACCTGCAGGCGTCCCGGTTTGATCTGGAACCGAGCGCCGTGGTGTTCCAGCCGGTGCAGTTGTATTACGCCACCACCAAAGGCCAAAATGGTGTGCTGCTGGCTGCCTTTGACCGCCATTTGAAGCCGTGGCAGACGCAGTCCGACTCGCCTTATGCGCTGGCCTTGAAGCGCTGGCTGCAGGCGGCGCCCGAATTTGTCATACCGCGCACCTTGTGGTGGCTGCTCGCGGGTTTGGTGGCTGCGCTGGCGCTGGCGCTCGCCCTGAGCACCTGGCTGCGCCGCCAGGTGGCGCAAAAAACCGCCCATATCCGTGCCGGCGAAGAGCGGCTCAACACCATCCTCAACAGCGTGGACGCCTTCATCTACATCAAGGACCTCGAACTGCGCTACCAGTATGTCAACAGCCGGGGGGCGCAACTGTTTGGTCGCAGCGCCGAACAGGTGGTCGGGCAAACCGACAGCGCTTTCTTTGACGAGCTCACGGTGGCCAGGTTGCGCGCCAATGACCTGCGCGTGATCGAGCACGGCGAGCGGGTCGAAGAGGAGGAAGTCAACCGCAGTCTCGATGGCCGGATCACGCAAAGCTTTTTATCAGTCAAGCTGCCCTTGCGCGACAGTGCCGGCCAGGTGTACGCGCTGTGCGGCATTTCAACCGACATGACCCGGCGCAAACAGGCCGAAGAAGCCATCCACCAGCTGGCGTTTTACGACCCCCTGACCGGCCTGCCCAACCGGCGCCTGCTGCAGGACCGGGTGCAGCAGTTGCTCACTTCACTTCCGCGCGCGCCCCAGCACGCCGCCCTGATGTTCCTCGACGTCGACAATTTCAAGGACATCAACGACACACTGGGCCATGATGTGGGTGACGAGTTGCTGTACCAGATCGCCGAGCGCATGCGCGAATGCGTGCGCGCCCAGGACACGCTGGCGCGCCAGGGCGGTGACGAGTTTGTGGTGATGCTGGTGAACCTGAGCACCGTGCCCGGCGAGGCCGCACGGCAAGCGCAGCAGGTGGCCCGGAAACTGCTGGACCGACTCAGCCAAAAATACCAGTTGCGCGGGCAAACCTGCCGCACCAGCGTCAGCATTGGCGTGGCCCTGATTGACAACCCCGCCGAGACGCGTGAAGAACTGTTCAAACAAACTGACATGGCCATGTACCAGGCCAAGGCAGCGGGGCGCAACACGCTGCGGTTTTTCAACCCCGACATGCAAGCCCAGGTGGTGGCACGCACCACGCTGGAGGCCGACCTGCGCTGGGCGCTGGCCCATGACGAATTTGTTTTGTATTACCAGCCACAGGTGAACGACCAGGGCCAGACGCTGGGTTTCGAAGCGCTGCTGCGCTGGCAACACCCGATGCGCGGCCTGATTCTGCCGGGTGAATTCATTGCAGTAGCCGAGTCTTCCGGACTGATCGTGGCGCTGGGCGACTGGGTCTTGCGCAGTGCCTGTCTTCAATTGCAGGCGTTTTCGCAGCAGGCCGCGCAGCACCACTGGACCATTGCGGTCAATGTCAGCGCGGCACAATTTCGCCAGCCCAGTTTTGTCGCCAGGGTACAAACCATGCTGCTGCAAACCGGCGCCAACGCGGCGCGGCTGGAACTGGAACTCACCGAGAGCCAACTGGTCGAGGATGTGCCCGACGTGATGGCCAAGATGGATGCGCTGCGTGATCTCGGCGTGCGCCTGTCGCTGGACGACTTTGGCACCGGCTACTCGTCACTGGCCATTCTCAGGCGCCTGCCACTGCACCAGCTAAAGGTCGACGAGGTCTTTGTGCGCGACATGCTGGAGCATCCGCAGAATGCCAGCATCATCCGCGCCATCGTCTCGCTCGGGGACAGCCTGGGGCTGGCGGTGATCGCCGAAGGCGTGGAAAGCGCGGCGCAGCGCGATGCCTTGTTGACACTGGGCTGCCGCTACTTTCAGGGCTACCTGTTTGGCAAGCCAACGCCGGCGCCCAAGGCCGCAAGCTCAAGCGCGGACAGCGCTCAGACCGGATAGTGGCGCGTGCCGAAAATGGCGGAGCCCACGCGCACCATGGTGCTGCCCGAGGCAACGGCCGCCTCCAGGTCGGCGCTCATACCCATCGACAGGGTGTCGAGTTGAAGGCCCTGTGCCTTCAAGGCATCGAACAGGATTGCGGCCCTTTGAAAGACCTGGCACGCGGCCTCAAAGTCGGGCGCCGGTTCCGGGATACACATCACGCCGCGCAGGCGCAAGCGCGGCAAGCCGGCCACGGCCTGCGCCAGCGCCAACGCGTCATCGGGCGCCACGCCCGACTTGGTCGGCCCGCCATCCACATTGACCTGAAGGCACACCTGCAGTGGCGCCAGACCAGCCGGGCGCTGCTCGCTCAGGCGCTGGGCAATCTTGAGCCGGTCCACCGTGTGCACCCAGTCAAAGTGCTCAGCCACCAGCCGGGTCTTGTTGCTCTGGACCGGGCCGATGCAGTGCCATACCAGCG
>JBASJO010000274.1:0-10236 GCA_049655365.1 Rhodoferax sp.
AAGCGCGAATACGCCAAAATTTTGCGCAAGGCGCCTTCCAGCTCGCGCACGTTGGAACGCACGTTCTTGGCCACAAAAAAGGCCACTTCTTCGGGCATCACAATGCCTTCGGTCTGCGCCTTGTTGATCAGAATGGCCACCCGCATCTCGAGTTCGGGCGGCTCGATGGCCACCGTCAAACCGGAGTCAAAGCGCGACACCAGGCGTTCGTGAATGTCCGCCAGGCCCTTCGGGTAGGTGTCGCTGGTCATGACAATGTGCGACTTTTTGGCCAGCAAGGCCTCGAAGGCGTTAAAAAACTCTTCTTGCGTGCGCTCCTTGTTGGCAAAAAACTGCACGTCGTCAATCAGCAGCAGATCCAGCGAGTGGTAGCGTTCCTTGAATTCATCAAACGCCTTGCGCTGGTAGGCTTTCACCACATCGGTCACGAACTGCTCGGCGTGAATGTAAAGCACCTTGGCGCTGGGGTGGTCGGCCATGAGCTGGTTGCCCACCGCATGCATCAGGTGGGTCTTGCCCAGGCCCACGCCGCCATAAATAAACAACGGGTTGTACAAGTGACCCGGCATGCCGGCCACATGCATGGCCGCCGCGCGCGCCATGCGGTTGGCACTGCCCTCGACCAGGGCGTCAAACGTCAGCGAGGTGTTGAGGCGGCTTTTGAGCGGCTCGGCAGGGCGAAAATGGTCGGCTTCGGCCAGCGTCTCCAACAGCACGGCGGGGCTCGCCGTCTTGGGCTCAGGCTTGCGCACCACCGCGTCACGCGGAGACAGCGCCAGCTCAATCTGCACCGACTGGCCCGTCAGGCGCTCCATGATCAGCGCCAGGCGGTGGCTGTACTGCGCCCGGATCCAGTCCATCTTGAAGCGGTTGGCAACAAAAATGGTGACCTTGCTCAGGTCATCGGAGACCTGGGCCGACAAAGGCTTGATCCAGGTCTGGAACTGCTGTTCCGGGAGTTCCTGTGCCATTTGATCGATGCAGGCTTGCCAGAAATCTGCGCCGCCAAGGTCTGCGGCGGCTTGTGGTTGGGGGTGGGGGCCCGGGGTCATTGTGTGCTTGGTTTCTGTGGATATTTTTGATTTCTGACCGGGTGAATTCTAATTTATCAAACACTTATCCACACTACGGGTCTTCCCGTGATTTACGGTGTCTCCAAAAGTTTGCGATAATCTGCGGTTCCCCTGAACTGTTCGGGTGAAATTTACGTTGATGCCCTTGGCATAATCAATCAAACTGAGGCAGCTTGCCTCTGAAGCTTCTTAGGATTTCCGACAATGAAACGCACTTACCAACCCTCCAAGATTCGTCGCGCCCGTACGCATGGCTTTTTGGTGCGCATGAAAACCCGTGGCGGTCGTGCCGTGATCAATGCACGCCGTGCCAAGGGCCGCAAGCGTCTGGCTGTCTGATTTAGCGCGGGCGCAGTCTGGTCTCGTTTGCTGCAACGCTTGACATACCTTGCAACGGCTCAAAAGTCGGCGCCAGTTTCAAGCCGTGCTGGCAGGGTCCACCCTGGCGCGCACCACGCACTTTGCCTTGCACACCGTGGCGCTGAATGCTAACCCCGTGGATCAGGCCACCAGGCCGCTGTTCGATGTGGCAGCCGTCTGGCTGGGCGCCATGGTGCCCAAGCGCTGGGCCAAACGCGCCGTGACACGCAACGCACTGAAACGTCAGATCTACGCCGTGAGCGACCTGTACCAGGCGCAATTGCCGGTGGCGGCTTACGTCGTTCGGCTGCGCAGCGGCTTTGACCGGGCACAGTTTGTCAGTGCAAGCTCTGAGGCGCTCAAATTGGCGGCGCGCACCGAAATGCACCAGTTACTGGAACGGGCCGCGCGCAGCTTGGGCGGCGCGCAAACCCCGGTGGCTGCATGATGGCCAGGTTGTTGATTCTGCTGGTCAAGGGCTATCGACTCTTTTTGAGTCCATGGCTGGGTTCGTCGTGCCGGTTTGAGCCCACCTGCTCGGTGTATGCACTGCAGGCCCTGCAGCGTTTTGGCGCCGCCAAGGGCGGCTACCTCATGTTGCACCGCATCGGACGCTGCCATCCCTGGTGTGACGGCGGCCTGGACCCGGTGCCGCAGGCGTCTGCCAAGTCCTCACCCCCTTTGTTTACCCGGTTGATCCCCTCTTCCACTCAAAAGAAATCCTCATGAACGATATCCGCCGCACCATCTTGTGGGTGATTTTTGGTTTTTCCCTGGTCATGTTGTGGGATCAATGGCAGATTTACAACGGTCGTCAAGCCACCTTCTTCCCTGGTGCCACGCCGGCCGCCGTGCAGCCCCAGGGCCCAACGGGCGCTGCCAGCGCAGCCAACAGCCTGCCAAGCAGCGTGCCCACCGCCAGCACCAGCGTGGCTGGCGCCGACCAGATTGCCGGAGCCGTGCCAGCCATGGCAGCGCCTGCTGCGGCGCCTGCGGCAACGCGTGAATTGGTGCTGGTTGAAACCGATGTTTTCAAACTCACCTTTGATACCGAAGGCGGTTCGCTGGTCAAGGCCGAGATGCTCAAGCACACCGACATGGCGGACAAAAACCAGAACTTCATCCTGTTTGATGACAGCAAGGACCGCGTTTACCTGGCCCAGTCAGGTCTGATTTCGGGTGCAGGGGGTCTGGCGCTGCCGACCCACAAGACGGTCATGACACTGGCCCCCGGCGAACGCAGCCTGAAGGAAGGCAGCCAGAACCTCGAATTGCGTTTTGAATCAGCCGAGGTGGGCGGCGTGCAACTCGTCAAGACCTACACGCTGACGCGCGGCAGCTACGTGGTGGCGGTCAAACACGAGGTGGTCAACGTCGGTGCCGCCGCGGTGGCACCACAGCTTTACCTGCAACTGGTGCGTGATGGCAACAAGCCACCGGGCGAGTCGTCCTTGTACTTCACCTTCACCGGCCCGGCGGTGTACACCGATGCCCAGAAATACCAGAAGGTCGAGTTTTCCGACATTGAAGAAGGCAAGGTTGACATAGAAAAATCGGCCCAGAACGGCTACGTGGCCATGGTGCAGCACTACTTTGCCAGTGCCTGGCTGCTGGCCGACGGCATCAAGCGCGACCTGTTCATGCGCAAGGTCGACACCAATTTGTACTCTGTGGGCATGATCGCACCGCTCGAATCCATCGCCCCGGGCGCCCGCAAAACCATTGCCACCACGCTGTATGCCGGCCCGCAAGAAGAAAAAGTGCTTGAAGCGCTGTCGCCTGGTCTGGAACTGGTCAAGGACTACGGCTGGTTGACCATTCTGGCCAAGCCGCTGTACTGGTTGCTCGACAAGTTGTACAGCTTCATCCACAACTGGGGCTGGTCGATTGTGGCGCTGGTGCTGCTGCTGAAGGCGGCGTTCTACTGGCTCAATGCCAAGGCCTATTCGAGCATGGCCAAGATGAAGGCGGTGAACCCGCGCATCATGGAAATGCGTGAACGCCTGAAAGACAACCCGCAGCAAATGCAGCAGGAAATGATGCGCATTTACCGCGAGGAAAAGGTCAACCCGATGGGCGGCTGCTTCCCGATCATGGTCCAGATTCCGGTGTTCATTGCGCTTTACTGGGTGCTGCTGGCCAGCGTCGAGATGCGCAACGCGCCCTGGATCGGCTGGATTCACGACCTCTCAAGCCCTGACCCGTTCTACATTTTGCCGATTGTCATGACGCTCACCACCGTGCTGCAAACCTCGCTCAATCCGGCACCGCCAGACCCCATGCAAGCCAAGATGATGTGGTTCATGCCGCTGGCGTTCAGTGTGATGTTCTTCTTCGTCCCGGCCGGCTTGGTGCTGTACTGGATCACCAACAACGTGCTGTCGATTGCCCAGCAGTGGGTCATCAACACCCGCATGGGCGTGCCGCCGAAGTTTCATTTGCCGAAGTTCTAACATCCACCTGACGTGAGCTTGCCACGCCACAGCGACCCGATCGTGGCCATTGCCACGGCACCGGGTCGCGGCGCCGTCGGCATCGTGCGGGTCAGCGGGCGCGGCCTGAACGAGCTGGTGCTGGCCCTGTGCGGGCGGGCCCTCAAACCGCGCGAAGCCACTTACACCCCTTTCCTGGACGCCACCGGCCAGCCCATCGACCATGGCCTGGCCCTTTATTTTGTGGCGCCGCATTCCTTCACTGGCGAGGAGGTGCTGGAGCTGCAAGCCCATGGCGGGCCGGTGGTGTTGCAGCTGCTGCTGGCGCGCTGTCTGCAGGCGGGTGCCGAGCCCGGCCCCAGTGGCACACCCCGGCTGGCGCACCTGCGCGTGGCGCTGCCGGGCGAGTTTTCCGAGCGCGCTTTCCTCAACGACAAGATCGACCTGGCCCAGGCCGAGGCCATTGCCGACCTGATCGATGCCAGCACCGAGGCCGCTGCGCGCAGCGCCAGTCGCTCGCTGGCGGGGGCGTTTTCGCAAGAAATTCACCAACTGCGCGATGCACTGATCCATTTGCGCATGCTGGTCGAGGCCACGCTGGACTTCCCCGAAGAGGAAATCGACTTTTTGCAAAAGGCCGATGCGCAAGGGCAGCTCGCACAACTGATTCAAAATCTGACGGCGCTGATGGCACGCGCGCAGCAAGGCGCGCTGCTGCGCGAAGGCATCAAGGTGGTGATTGCTGGCCAGCCCAATGCCGGCAAGTCCTCGCTGCTCAACGCCCTGGCCGGGGCCGAACTGGCCATCGTCACCGCCATTCCCGGCACCACCCGCGACAAGGTGCAGCAAACCATCCAGATCGAAGGCGTGCCGGTGCATGTGATCGACACCGCCGGGCTGCGCGACAGCGAGGACGAGGTTGAAAAAATTGGCATCGAACACGCCTGGCAAGCCATTGCGCAGGCCGACGCGGTGCTGTTCCTGCACGACCTGACCCGCGTCGACCAGCCAGCCTATCAGGCCGATGACGCAGCCATTGCCGACGCCATTGCCCAGAAAATCCCAAGGCAGGTGCCGGTCATCGAGGTCTGGAACAAGCGGGACGCCGCCACGTCACCTGGCTTGCCCGACGGCCTGCAGCTGTCAGCCAAAACCGGCGCCGGGCTGGACGCCTTGCGCCAGCAACTGCTGCAGGTGGCAGGCTGGCAGTCAGGCTCGGAAGGGGTTTTCATGGCGCGCGAACGCCATGTGCAGGCTTTGCAGCAAACGCAAGTGCACCTGGGTCTGGCGCAAGCCCACCTGGCCGCCCAAGCCCAGGCGCTCGACTTGCTGGCCGAAGAATTGCGGCTGGCGCAAAACGCCCTGGGTGAGATCACCGGTGAGTTCACCTCCGACGATTTGCTCGGCGTGATTTTTTCAAGTTTCTGTATCGGCAAATAAGCTGGCCGGGGGGCGCAGCGGCGCATCCAGCAGGGCACTGGCCCGCCGGCCGCGTTCGCCCAGGAAAAACTCCTTGATGAACGGATGCGGCTGCGCCATCACTTCGGCCGCGCTGCCGCTGGCCACAATGTGCCGGTCGGCCACCACGGCGATGCGGGTGGACAGCTCCAGCAGGGTGTCAAGGTCATGCGTGACCATCACCACCGTCAGACCCAGCTCCTGGTGCAGCGACTGCAGCAGCGCACAAAACTCGTCGGCGCTGCCCGGGTCCAGGCCGGCAGTGGGCTCGTCGAGCAGCAGCAGCGGCGGGTCCATGATCAGGGCGCGCGCCAGGGCCGCCCGCTTGACCATGCCGCCCGACAGGTCGGCCGGCATTTTGTGCGCCGCCGACGGATCCAGCCCGACCATGCGCAGCTTGACCATGGCGACATCCATGATCAGATCATGGGGCAGGGTTTTGAGCTCGCGCAGGGCAAAGGCAATGTTGTCAATCACGCTGAAGGCCGAAAACAGGGCGCCGTGCTGAAACAGCATGCCGACCCGGCTGGCCGCACCTTCGCGCCCCATGCTGGCGGCGGCTTCGCCCAGCACCTTCACGCTGCCGCGTGCCGGCACGGCCAGCCCCAGCATCTGGCGCAGCAGCACGGTTTTTCCGCTGCCGGAGCCGCCCACAATCGACACCAGTTCGCCGGCCTCGATGCGCAGGTCCAGGTCTTGATGGATCACCACATGGCGCCCGGCCTCGTGAAACACCGACCACAACTTGTCAATCTCGACCACAACTTTTCTCATAGGCCGAGATTCCTGAAAACCACGGCAAACACCGCATCCACCAACAGCACCACCGTGATGGCGGTGACCACCGAGGCGGTGGTGCCCTGCCCCAGGCTTTCGGTGTTGGGCTTGACGCGCAAGCCGTAATGGCAGCCGATCAAGGCAATCAGCAAACCAAACACCACCGACTTGCCCAAGGCCAGCCACAGGTTGCTGATGGCCACGGCGCGTGGCAAAGTGGCAAAGAAATAGGCCGGCGTCACACCCAGCACCACGTCGGCAGCCAGCATGCCGCCCAGCAGCGCGGCCAGCGTGGTCCAGACGCTGATGAGGGGCATGGCAATGGCCATGGCAATGGCGCGCGGCAGCACCAGGCGGTAACCCCGGGCAATGCCCATGACGCGCATGGCGTCGAGCTCCTCGGTCACGCGCATCACGCCAATCTGCGCGGTAATGGCCGAGCCCGAGCGCCCGGCAATCAAAATCGCCGCCAGCATGGGCCCCAGTTCGCGGATGATGGACAGGCCCAGAATATTGACAATGAAGGTGTCGGCACCAAACAGGCGCAACTGACGCGACATCAGGTAGGCCAGCACCACCCCGATGGTGAAGCCAACCAGCGCCGTCACCGGCAACGCCCTGGCCCCAATGCGGAACAAATGGCCGGACACATCGCGCCACGGGCCGCGCCGGGGCGCACGCAGCAAGGCCACGACATCGAGCAGCAGCTGGCCCGTCAGTGCCAGTAGCCCCACGAGGTGATCCCACAACAGCCAGAGCAATTCGCCCAGGCGCAAAAAAAGCTGCCACAGCGTGCGCCGCGCTGGCTTGACGGCCGGTGCCGTAAAACGCGCCACCCGCTCCAGCATGGCGCGCTGGCCGGGCTGCCATTGCAGTTGCGCCGGCCACTGGTGACCCCAGGTGTTCCACAGCAACTGGGCACCGGTGTGGTCAAGCCGGGTGATGGCGCGCAAATCCCATGTCACGGCGCCCGGGCTGGCCAGATCAGCCAAGCCCTGGCTGATCTGCTGCCACTGGATGGGATCAGCCAGGCGTGCCGCGCTCCAGCTGCCGCCCAGCACCACGCGCGGCGTGCCATCAGGGGCGGGTTGCAGGGTCAGCGTGGGTAAGGCGTCGGGCATGGTGTCACGGCATAAGTCCGGAATGGTAACGGCAACTGGCCCAGGGTCAGGTTTTTCGACGCTCACAACAACTTGCGGCAAAATGCCTGCACAGACAAGGCAAGAACCGCGCCGCGTACAAAAGAAAATGAGAGACATCCGCCATGAGCACCACCTTTGACTACATCATCATTGGCGCCGGCACCGCCGGTTGCCTGCTGGCCAATCGTTTGTCGCAGGATGCGTCCAAACGCGTGCTGCTGATCGAGGCGGGCCGACCCGACAACTACCACTGGATCCACATCCCGGTGGGTTACCTGTATTGCATCGGCAACCCGCGTACCGACTGGCTCTACCAGACCGAGCCCGACGTCGGCCTGAACGGGCGCCGCCTGCGCTACCCGCGCGGCAAGGTGCTGGGCGGCTGCAGCAGCATCAACGGCATGATTTACATGCGCGGCCAGGCGCGCGACTACGACACCTGGGCACAGCTGACGGGCGACGACGCCTGGAACTGGCACCACAGTCTGCCCGACTTCATGGCCCATGAAAGCCATTACCGGCTTGATGGCGAGGCGGCCAGCCCAAGCCGGGACGACATGAAAAAATTCAGCCAGTTTCATGGCAGCAAAGGCGAGTGGCGGGTCGAGAAGCAGCGCCTGCGCTGGGACGTGCTCGACGCCTTTGCACAGGCTGCCCAGCAGGCCGGCATTCCCGCCAGCGACGACTTCAACCAGGGCAGCAACGAAGGCGTGGGCTATTTTGAGGTCAACCAGCGCAGCGGCTGGCGCTGGAATACCGCCAAGGCTTTTTTGCGCCCCAGCTGCATGAGCCGCCCCAACTTCACGCTCTGGACTTCGTCCCAGGTGGTCAAACTCAGCCTCGAAACGCAAGCCAACGGCCAGTTGCGCTGCACCGGTGTCGAGGTGCAGACGCCCAGCGGCCGGGTCAGCGCGCAGGCTGCAAACGAGGTGATTTTGAGTGCCGGCAGCATCGGTTCGCCACAGATTTTGCAGCTCTCCGGCATTGGCCCGGCGGCCTTGCTGCAGCAACACGGCGTCAAGGTGCTGCATGACGCGCCCGGCGTCGGCGCCAACCTGCAGGACCATCTGCAGATTCGCTCGGTGTACAAGGTGCAGGACGTCAAGACCCTCAACGTACAGGCCAATTCGCTGTGGGGCAAGACCATGATCGGGCTCGAATATGCGTTCAAGCGCAGCGGCCCGATGAGCATGGCGCCGAGCCAACTGGGCGCCTTCACGCGCAGCGACCCGAGCCAACCCTACCCCAACGTGGAGTACCACGTGCAACCGCTGAGTCTGGAGGCCTTTGGCGAACCCTTGCACAGCTTTCCGGCGTTTACTGCCAGCGTCTGCAACCTCAACCCCAGCAGCCGGGGCAGCGTGCAAATCAAGTCGCCTGACTTCTCGGCGGCGCCCGCCATTGCGCCCAACTACCTGAGCACCGACATGGACCGCAAGGTGGCGGCCGATTCGCTGCGCCTGACGCGCAGCATCGTGGCGCAACCCGCGCTGGCCAGGTACCAGCCGCAGGAGTTCAAGCCCGGCGTGCAGTACCAGAGCGATGACGATCTGGCCCGCCTGGCCGGCGACATTGCTACCACCATTTTTCACCCGGTGGGCACCACCAAGATGGGCCGCGCAGATGACCCGCTGGCGGTGCTGGACGCGCACCTGCGGGTGCGCGGGCCGGGCGGTGTGATTGCCGGCTTGCGCGTGGTCGATGCCGGCGCCATGCCCATCATCACCAGCGGCAACACCAATTCGCCCACCCTGATGATGGCCGAAAAGGCAGCACGCTGGATCAGCGCCGGGGTGTGATGGACCTGACCAATGCACCCAAAAGGTGCCTGGCCTAGGGTTATTCCGGATGGCTTCGCACCAGACAGGCCCATATAGTTCCAGTCATCGCAAGGTCAGGCATGTGCTGACCCCAGCGAAAGGCCCCAGGAGATCATGCCCGCAAGGGTCGAAAAACAAACAGAAAAAAGGCACCGGCAACCCCGGTGCCTTTTTTTATGCGCTGATTCCTATCCATGACAATGTGGCCATGGAATTGCTCATCGTCTCTGTTGCCTCGCTGTTTGCCGGTTTTGTCGATTCCATCGTCGGTGGTGGCGGCCTGATTCTGATCCCGGCCCTGTTTGCCACTTTCCCCACGGCACATCCAGCCACGCTGTTCGGCACCAACAAAGGGGCCTCGGTGTGGGGCACGGCCATGGCCACCTGGCAATACAGCCGACAGGTCCATCTGCGCTGGGCCGCACTGCTGCCCGCTGCAGGCGCCGGGCTGCTGGCCTCTTTTGCCGGCGCCTGGCTGGTGACCGTGGTGTCGCCCGACTTCCTGCGCAAGGTTCTGCCCTTTGTGCTGTTTGTGGTCCTGCTCTACACCTTGGCCAAAAAGGAGCTCGGGCGCACCCATGCACCCAACTACTCCGGTTTGCAGGAACAACTCATCGCCGCCGGGATTGGTGCCGTGACCGGTTTTTACGATGGGTTTTTTGGACCGGGCACCGGCAGCTTTCTGGTCTTCCTGTTTGTGCGTCTGCTGGGCTACGACTTCTTGAGCGCCTCGGCGTCGGCCAAGCTGGTCAACACCGCCACCAACCTGTCAGCACTGGCGCTGTTCGTTGCCAAGGGTCACATCTGGTGGCATTTTGTGCTGGTCATGGCGCTGGCCAATGTGGTGGGTAGTCTGCTCGGCACCCGGCTGGCGCTCAAGCATGGCACAGGTTTTGTGCGCGTCGTGTTTATGCTGGTGGTCAGCGCCCTGATCCTCAAGACCAGTTATGACGCGTTTCTGAAATAGTTGGTGCAGAGCACGTTAAATTGCCCTTGGGTTGCCTCAGCGCGGGGCAAGCACCGGGGCTGAAGCAACGCCGGCTACGGCAGCAGGCGCTGACGCGGCAGGAACCGCCTGTGCGGCTTGCGCGACGCGCGGCCAGGGAACGTTGGCCGCCACGCGTGGCTGACCCACCGGAGCCGAGGCCAATCCCTTGCGCACCAGTGTCAAATC
>JBASJO010000275.1:0-8521 GCA_049655365.1 Rhodoferax sp.
CAGCGGCACCCCCAGCTTCAGCAACACCGGCGCTGCCAGCGAGCTGGTGATGATGTAGTTGGGAATGGTCGGAATGCCCATGCCCAACACCAGACAGATCAGCATGGTCAGCAGCAGCGCCAGAAACAGGCTTTCCTCGCCCACGGCAATGATTTTTCCGCCCAGCTCAGCAGCCACACCGGTCAGGTTGATCATGCCGATGATGACGCCCACCAGCGCACAGGCGATGGCCACCGGCAAGGCATGGCGGGCGCCGTCGACCATGGCCTGGATCGCCAGCTTGCGCGCATCGCCCCCCACACGCCGGATCAGGGTGAAGGCCACCAGCAAGGCCACCACAACAAAAAACGTGCCCACACCAAACTCGAAGAAACCGGCACAGGCCAGCCCCAGCAGCGCCCAGAACAGGCCGCGCAGGGCCAAGTTGCGGACCCCGGTCATGACGGCCGCGCCAAAGATCAGCACCACGGTCAGCGCCAGCCCCACCGTGCCGGAAAACAGCGGCGTATAGCCCGAAAACAGCAGCACCACCAGACCTACCAGTGGCAGCAACAGGTACCAGCGCAAGCGCACGGCCGTCCAGGGGTTGGGGCACTGGTCTTTGGGCAGACCATTGAGTCCCTTGCGGCCGGCCTCCAGGTGCACCATCCAGAAGGCGGTGACAAAGTACAAAATAGCCGGGATCAGCGCCGCTTTCACAATGGCCACATAGGGCACATTGATGGTCTCGGCCATGATGAAGGCCACAGCGCCCATCACCGGCGGCATGATCTGGCCGCCCATGCTTGAGGTGGCTTCAACACCGCCGGCAAAAGCCGGGCTGTAACCAAAGCGCTTCATCAGCGGAATAGTGAACTGGCCGGTGGTCACCACATTGGCCACGCCCGAGCCGTTGATAGTGCCCATCAAGCCTGACGAGATCACTGACACCTTGGCCGGACCGCCGCGGGTGTGGCCGACCATGCCCATGGCAAAGTCGTTGAACAGGTTGATCATGCCGGCCTGCTCCAGAAAAGCGCCGAACAGAATGAACAGAAAAATGTAGCTCGACGACACGTAAGTGGGCGTGCCGTAAATACCCTCGGTGCCGAAGGCCAGCGTGCTGACGATCTGGTCAACGCCAAAGCCCCGGTGCGCCAGGTCGCCCGGCAGGTACTGGCCAAACAGGCCATACAACAAAAACACGCCGCAAATGATGGGCAGGCCCCAGCCCATGACGCGCCGGGCAGCCTCAAACACCAGCGCCACCGTGACCACGCCAATCACCCAATCCATGGCGATGAGTTCACCGGCGCGCTGGGTCAGGTCGGCTTCGAACAGCCAATGGTACAGGCTGAAAACAAAGCCGGTCAGGCCCAGCAACCAGCCAAGCACCCTGCCCTTGGCGGCATGGCGCTCACTGTACTCAAAGGGCGGAAACAGCGCGTAAATCAACAGCAGCACAAAGCCCACATGCACCGCGCGCACCACCTGGCTGGACAAGGGGCTGAAGGCTGCGGTGATGAGCTGAAAGCTCGAAAACAGCAGCGCCGCCCAGAAGATGGCCCGGCCCATGGTTTTGATTGGGGATTCGTGGTCGTGGCTCATGGGTATCTCGCAGAAATCTGAAATAAAAACGGCCCCAGCAGTGGGGCCGCAGCAAGGCGCAAGCCGCTTACTTGATCAAGCCGACTTCCTTGTAGTAGCGCTCGGCACCCGGGTGCAGCGGCACCGGCATGCCCTTGATGGCGTTCTCGCGCTTGATGGCCTTGGCCGCGTTGTGGGCAGCATACAGGGTGTCCAGGTTGTCGTACATGGTCTTGGCCATTTGGTAAGCCAGTTCGTCGGACACACCCGAATGCGTCACCAGAAAGTTGGGGATGGCGGCCGTGGCAATGTCAGCGGTTTGGCCTGCGTAGGTGTTGGCCGGAATGATAGCGGGTTGGTAAGCCGCGTCACCGACTTTGGCCACCACGTCGGCGGGCACCGGCACCACCACAATCTTGATGGCGGTGGCGAGGTCGCGGATCGACGCCACACCCAAGCCGGCCGACTGCAAGGTGGCATCAAGCTGGCGGTTTTTCATGAGTTCGACCGACTCGCCAAAGGGCAGGTATTCCACCTTGCCGAGGTCAGCGTAGCTCAGGCCGGCGGCTTTCAGGATGGCGCGGGCATTGAGCTCGGTGCCTGATTTGGCAGCACCCACCGAGATGCGCTTGCCCTTGAGGTCGGCCACGGTCTTGATGCCGGAGTCGGCGTTGGCCACGATCTGGATGTAGTTGTTGTAGGTGGCAGACAGGCCACGCAGTTTGTCGAGCTTGGTCTTGAAACCGGCTTCGGCGTCGCCCTTCCAGGCATCAGACACCGAATCGGCCAGGGCCAGCGCCAGCTCACCACGGCCGGCTTGCAGCAGGTTGAGGTTTTCTGCCGAAGCCTTCGTGACCTGTGCGGTTGAACGCGCGTTGGGAATGGATTTGGCGTAGATTTGCGACAGTGCCACGCCCAAGGGGTAATACACACCGCTTTGACCGCCGGTGAGCACATTGACAAACTGCTGTTGGGCCAGCGCGCTGCTGCTGATGAGGGCGGCCCCCAAGCTCAGGGCCAGGGTGATTTTTTTCATGAGTCGCATGGGTTTTAATCTCCAGTAATGAATGGGTGAACGAAGGATCAGTATGTGCTTATTATTGGTCAACTCAGTCGGCTTGGCTGCTGGTATTTTCCCCCAGAAACCAAACTAATTTTGCCGGCCGGGTGTCACAGATTGCCAAACACACAAATCAAGTACGATTCCAAGGCCCAAACCAAGCCGCTAACCGCCCCTGCGCTTGGCTGCGACACCGAGCCAAATCCTGACACTAAGAGACCGTCCATGACGACACCCGATACGCCCACTGCCACCCAGACCCTGGGACTGCTGGCCAAACAGGCCTCTGCCCTGATGGCCAAAGCGCCCGCAGCCACCCGGAACGCGGCCTTGCGCAAGCTTGCCCAGTTGCTGCGCGCCAATGTCGATGCACTGCAGATTGACAACACCCAAGACCTGGCCCGCGCTGTGGCGGCGGGCCTGTCCGCCCCCATGGTAGACCGGCTCAAACTCACACCCAAGGTGATCGAGACCTGCGCCCAGGGCTGCGAGCAGCTGGCCGCCATGGCCGACATCATTGGCGAGATCACCGCCCTGCGCCAGCAGCCCAGCGGCATCCGGGTAGGACAAATGCGCGTGCCCATTGGCGTTTTCGGCATGATCTTCGAGAGCCGCCCCAACGTCACCATCGAAGCCGCGTCCTTGAGCATCAAGAGCGGCAATGCCTGCATCTTGCGTGGCGGCTCGGAGGCGATTGACTCCAACAAGGCGCTGGCCCGGCTGGTGCAACAAGCCCTGATCGACTCCGGCCTGCCAGCCCATGCGGTGCAACTGGTGCAAACCACCGACCGCGCCGTGGTGGGTGAACTCATCACCATGCCGCAGTACGTGGACGTGATCATTCCGCGCGGCGGCAAGGGCCTGATCGAGCGCATCAGCCGCGAATCAAAAGTGCCGGTGATCAAGCACCTGGACGGCAACTGCCACACTTATGTTGACGACCCGTGTGACCTGACGATGGCCGTCGCTGTGGCCGACAACGCCAAGACCAGCAAATACAGCCCGTGCAACGCCACCGAGAGCCTGCTGGTGGCGCGTGGCGTGGCAGCCCGATTCCTGCCGCTGATCGGCGCCATTTATGCGGCCAAAGGGGTCGAGATGCGCTGCGACCCTGAAGCCCTGGCCTTGCTGCAGGCCTGCCCCGACAAGATGGTGCTGCAGCCCGCGCTGGAGGCCGACTGGTATGAAGAATACCTGGCGCCCATCATCAGCATCAAGGTGGTGGCCGGTGTGGATGAGGCCATTGGCCACATCAACCAGTATTCCAGCCACCACACCGATGCCATCCTGACGCGTGACCACATGCACGCGCAACAGTTCCTGCGCGAAGTCGACTCGGCCAGTGTCATGGTCAACACCAGCACCCGCTTTGCCGACGGCTTCGAATACGGTCTGGGGGCCGAAATTGGCATCAGTACCGACAAGTTCCACGCCCGCGGACCGGTTGGCATCGAGGGCCTGACCTCGCTCAAGTACGTGGTGCTGGGCGAAGGGGAAGTGCGCAATTGAGCCTTGGTGCCACCGCTTAAAATCAACGCCCACACTATGCAAGGTTTTTTATGGTCCCGCACCTGATTACTGCCCTGACAGGCCCCATCAACGAGCTGGAGCAGCGCGTGCTGGACTCCATGCCGGCCATTGAGCGCTGGTTCCGGCTGGAATGGATGGAGCACACCCCCCCTTTTTACAGCTCGGTGGATGTGCGCAATGCCGGTTTCAAGCTGGCCCCGGTCGACACCAACCTCTACCCCGGCGGCTGGAACAACCTCACTGCAGAAATGCTGCCACTGGCGGTGCAGGCCGCCATGGCCGCGATCGAAAAAATTTGCCCCGAAGCGCGCAACCTGCTGGTGATCCCGGAAAACGGCCAACCCAGCAGCTTTTACCTGGCCAACCTGGCCCAGTTACAGCGTATTTTCAACATGGCGGGCCTCAACGTGCGACTCGGTTCGATTGACCCGGCCATCAAGAAAAACACCACCTTTGAACTGCAAAACGGCGACAAGGTCACGCTGGAGCCGGTCATCCGGACCAAACGCCGCCTCGGCCTGAAAGACTTCGACCCCTGCACCATTTTGCTCAACAACGACCTGAGCGCCGGGGTGCCCGGCATTCTGGAAGAGACTTACGAGCAATACCTGCTGCCGCCGCTGCACGCGGGTTGGCCCACCCGGCGCAAGAGCATGCATTTCAAATGCTACGAAGAGGTGTCCAAGCGCTTGGGCAAGCTGCTGGGGGTCGACCCCTGGTTGATTCACCCGCTGTTTGACCGCTGCGAAAACGTCAATCTGGACGAGAGCAGCGGTTTTGAGTCCCTGCAGAGCCAGGTCGACAGCGTGCTGACCCGCGTCAAGCGCAAATACAAAGAGTACGGCATCAAGGAAAAGCCCTTTGTGGTGGTCAAGGCCGACCACGGCACCCACGAGCTGGGCATTGTCACGGTGCGCGACGCCCGAGACATGCAGGCGCTACAGGAACGCATCCAGACCCTGAACAAAGGCCGCAAGGCACCGTTCCTGCCGCATGATTTCATGGTGCAGGAGGGCGTGCTGACGCAAGAACGCGTCAACGACGCAGTGGCTGAACCGGTGGTTTACATGATGGACCGCTATGTGGTGGGTGGTTTTTACCGCGTGCATGCCGGGCGCGGCATTGACGAAAACCTCAATGCCCCAGGAGCCGGCTACGTGCCGCTGGCGTTTGAGCACAGCACACAATTGCCGCAACCGGGTGTCAAACCGGGTGCCAGTGTGCCCAATCGCTTCTACATGTATGGCGTGATCGGGCGCCTGGCCATGCTGGCCGCCAGTTACGAGCTGGAAGCCACCGACCCCGACGCCCATGATTTCGAGTAGCCTGGTTTCTGACGCAAAATGGCGGCCTAATATGACACGGAGCCCGGCGGCTTGACGCCCCCGGCTGACTATTTGGCAACATCTCAAACCTCGCTTCGCGCCCTGACCCTGGGCGCCATCGGTGTGGTCTATGGCGACATCGGCACCAGCGTGCTGTACGCTGTCAAGGAAGTCTTTGGCTCGGGCCATGTGCCTTTCACGGTTGATAACGTGATGGGCATCCTGTCGATCTTCTTCTGGACCCTCACCGTCATCATTTCCCTCAAATACGTGACCCTGGTGCTGCGCGCCGACAACAATGGCGAAGGCGGCCTGGTGGCCATGCTGGCGCTGGCCTCGCAGTCGGTCAAGGACAAGCCCCAATTACGCCGGGTATTGCTGTATGTAGGCATTTTCGGCACCTGCCTGTTTTATGGCGATGGTGTCATTACCCCCGCCATCTCGGTGCTGTCGGCGGTTGAAGGCCTGGAGGTGGTGTCGCCCAACTTCAAGAAAGCGGTGCTTCCGCTCACGCTGGTGATCCTGTTTGGGCTGTTTGCGGTGCAAAAACGCGGCACGGCCGACATTGGCAAATTTTTCGGCCCGATCACGCTGGTCTGGTTCATCAGCATTGCCGTGCTGGGCGTATCCCACATCGTGCACAACCCCGAGATTCTGTGGGCGCTGAGCCCGCACCATGCGCTGGCTTTCATGTGGACCGAACCCCTCACCACCTTCATAATCCTGGGCGCCGTGGTGCTGTGCGTGACGGGTGGCGAGGCGCTGTACGCCGACATGGGCCACTTTGGCAAGAAGCCGATTCGGCTGGCCTGGTTTTTCATTGTCATGCCCTGCCTGACGCTGAACTATTTTGGCCAGGGTGCCCTGCTGCTGAGCAACCCGGAAGCGGTCAAGAACCCGTTTTTCATGATGGCGCCGGCCTGGGCACTGATCCCCCTGGTCTGCCTGGCCACCCTGGCCACGGTGATCGCCTCGCAAGCGCTGATCACGGGCGCGTTTTCCGTCACCAAACAGGTGGTGCAACTGGGTTATCTGCCGCGCTTTCAGATGCTGCATACCAACGTCAAGGAGACCGGGCAAATCTACATGCCCTTTGTCAACTGGGGTCTGTTTGTCCTGATTGTGCTGGCGGTGTTGTTGTTCAAGTCATCGAGCAACCTGGCCGCCGCTTATGGCATCGCCGTGACGCTGGACATGCTGATCACCACGGTGCTGACCTTCTTTGTGATCCGTTACGCCTGGGGTTACCCGCTGGCGCTGTGCCTGGCGGCCACCAGCGTTTTCTTTGTGGTGGACCTGGCGTTTTTCAGCTCCAATTTACTCAAGCTGGCGGATGGCGGCTGGTTCCCCTTGCTGATTGCAGCGGGCGTGTTCACGGTCATGCTCACCTGGAAGGACGGTCGCCGTCTGCTCAACAAAAAACTGGCGACCGATGCCATTGACCTGACCAGCTTTCTGGAAGCGGTGTTTGTCAGCCCGCCCACCCGCGTGGCGGGCACCGCCGTGTTTTTGACGGCTGCGCCCGGCACGGTGCCCAACGCCATGCTGCACAACCTCAAGCACAACAAGGTGCTGCACGAAGTCAACCTGTTTGTGACCGTGGTCAACCATGAAGTGCCCTGGATCGGCATGAACAAGCGCCTGGAGCTTGAAGCGCTGGGGCACGATTGCTGGCAGGTGGTGGTGAACTATGGCTTCAAGAACGAACCTGATTTGCCACGCGCCCTGCAACTGATGACCGGTCGTGGGTTCGAACTGGACCCCATGAGCACCAGCTATTTCCTGAGCCGCGACACCATCGCACCCACGCTGAGCGGCGGCATGGCACACTGGCGGGAAAAACTGTTTGCCCAAATGCACCTGAACGCCAGCGGCGCAGCCAACTTCCTCAAGCTGCCCAGCAATTCGGTGGTGGAATTGGGTTCAAAAATTGAAATTTAAGGACCCCCGCATGCACCTGTTGTTCATCGCCGACCCGCTCGAATCCTTCAAGATTTACAAGGACAGCACCTTTGCCATGATGCGCGAGGCACAGGCCCGCGGCCACCTTTTGAGCGTGTGCGAGCCCAAAGACATCCGGTGGCAGCGCGGCGAGCCCGTGATCGCCTTTGCGCGCGACATCACCCTCACCGGCGACCCGGTGCACTGGTTCAGCGCCGCCCAGCACAAGCCTGACGAGCGCGGCCAGGCGCTCAAGGACTTCGACGCGGTGGTGATGCGCAAGGACCCGCCGTTCGACAGTGAATTTTTTTACGCTACCCACCTACTGGAGCAGGCCGAGCGCGAAGGCGCCCAAGTGTTCAACAAACCCCGTGCACTGCGCGACCACCCGGAAAAACTGGCCATCATGGAATGGCCCCAGTTCATCGGTCCAACCCTGGTCACGCGCGACGCGCAGGACATCAAACGCTTTCATGCCGAGCACCAGGACATCATCCTGAAACCGCTCGACGGCATGGGCGGCACCGGCATTTTCCGGGTCAAGGCGGACGGCCTGAACCTGGGCGCCATCACCGAAACACTCAACCGCGAAGGCGCCCAGACCGTGATGGTGCAAAAGTTTTTGCCAGCCATCTCAGAAGGTGACAAGCGTATTCTGGTGATTGGCGGCCAGCCCGTGCCTTATTGCCTGGCGCGTATTCCACAAGGTGGCGAAGTGCGCGGCAACCTGGCCGCAGGTGGCAAGGGCGTGGCGCAGCCCTTGAGCGCGCGTGACCGCGAAATTGCCGAGGCCATTGGCCCGGTGCTGGCCCGGCGCGGCTTGCTGCTGATGGGCCTGGACGTGATCGGCGACAGCCTGACCGAGATCAACGTCACCAGCCCGACCTGTTTCCAGGAAATTTTTGACCAGACCGGCTTTGACGTGGCCGCCATGTTTGTGCAGGCGCTCGAAGCGGCGGTGGTGAACGCCTAGACTTGACGCCCAGCGATTGATGCAAGGGATCAGCGCAACAAGACGTAAAGAATAATGAGAAACACAATAGTGCCGACACCGATATACATAGCTGACTCCATCGCCATGCCCGCCCTCGATCAAGGG
>JBASJO010000276.1:0-3035 GCA_049655365.1 Rhodoferax sp.
GCCGTGGCCATGGCGGTCGACGCGCTGCAGCGCAGCACGGTGCAGCGCATTGTGCTGACCCGCCCGGCGGTGGAAGCCGGCGAGCGCCTGGGCTACCTGCCCGGCGACCTGGCGCAAAAAATCGACCCCTACCTGCGCCCGCTCTACGACGCGCTCTACGACCTGATGGGCTTCGAGGCCGTGCAAAAGGCTTTTGAGCGCCAGACCATCGAGATCGCGCCGCTGGCCTTCATGCGCGGGCGCACGCTCAACACCGCCTTTGTGATCCTGGACGAGGCGCAAAACACCACGCCCGAACAGATGAAGATGTTCCTGACACGCATCGGTTTTGGCTCCAAGGCCGTGGTCACCGGCGACGTCAGCCAGATTGACCTGCCCAGCACCCAGCTCAGCGGCCTGATTGACGCCGAGCGCGTGCTCAAGGGTGTCGACGGCATTGCCATGTGCCGCCTGACCAGCGCGGACGTGGTGCGGCACCCGCTGGTGGCGCGCATTGTCGACGCCTACGACGCCCCCGGGCGCATCGGTATTTTGCGCCGCGACGACGCCGAGCCCTTGGCCGTCAAGCGCCCCTCCCGCAGCCTGAAACGCTCTGACCTATGAACCAGCTCACCCTCTCCCTGCAATTCGGCAAGTTTGACGACGTGGCGCAGCACCGCGCCGCCCTGCCGCGCCACAAAGTCATGCGCTGGTTGCGCGCCGCGTTGCAGATTGATGCCGAGCTCACCGTGCGCATCGTCGATGCGGCTGAAGGCCAGGCCCTGAACCGCGACTACCGCCAGAAGGACTACGCCACCAATGTGCTGACCTTCGACTACACCCAGGAGCCGGTCGTCACCGCCGACCTGGTGTTGTGCGCGCCGGTGGTGGCGGCCGAGGCCAAGGAACAGGGCAAAACCCTGGAAGAACACTACGCCCACCTGCTGGTGCATGGCGCGCTGCACGCGCAGGGCTGGGACCACGATGAGGAAGAAGATGCCCAGGTGATGGAGCTGCGCGAGAGCGAGATCATGGCGCGACTCGGCTTTGACAACCCGTATTGAATTCATTTCATTTTTAAAGCCTGCCATGTCCACAAAAAAAATACCGGATTCCGTTCCACCCAGCCCCAAGCTCAACCAGATCCTGGCGATGCTGCCAGCGGTGGAGTACGAACGTCTGTTGCCCGATTTGCACCTGGTCGAGATGCCGCGCAAATGGACCCTCTCGGAATCGGGCGACCACGTCAATTTTTTGCACTTTCCCACCTCCGGTATCGTCTCGCTGATCTACGACCTGGAAGATGGCTCGTCCAGCGAGGTCGCCCTGGTCGGCAACGAGGGCCTGATCGGTATTTCGATCTACATGGGCGGCGACAGCATGCCCAGCAGCACCGAGGTGCAAAGCGCCGGCAGCGCTTACCGGCTCAGCCGCAAAGTCATGAGACACGAATTTGCGCTGGGCGGCAAGCTGCAGCATCTGGCCTTGCTCTACAGCCAGGCACTGATCTGCCAAACCTCGCAAACCGCCGTGTGTAACCAGCACCATTCCGTGGAGCAGCGCTTTTGCCGCTGGCTGTTGATGAGCCTGGACCGTTTGCACAGTGAAAAGATGGCCATCACCCAGGAACAAATTTCGCACCTGCTGGGCATCCGCCGTGAAAGCGTGACGCAAACCGCTGGCAAACTGCAAAAAGATGGCTTGATTGCAGTGTCGCGCGGCTGTCTCATCGTGGTGGATCGCCCGGGGCTGGAGGCGCGTGTCTGCGAGTGTTATGCCGCCGTCACCGAAGAGTGCGCGCGCTTGTTGCCACCACCCAAAACAAGCCACTAAACCCACCGGCATGGCTTGTGCGCTGCGCGGGGCTTGGGCTTTGGCGCGCGGATTCAGTCGACCAACCAGCAACTGACCAGCGCCGGGATGGTGATCGTGTCGTGGTCAACCGTGATGCGCTCGCCCGAACAAAGCTCCTTCATGGCCTCTTGCTGAAACAAACCGTAGGGGCGCAGCGCGCCCAGCGGCAAGCGTTGCGCCTCGGTGTTGAAGTTGCTCACCACCAGCACCCGGTTGCGTGCGTTGTGCATGTCCGTGCGCAAAAAAACCAGCAGGTTGGGGTTGTCGACACTCAGCAACTGGCGGTTGTCGAAGTCGGCAAACGCACTCAGCTCCTTGCGCAAGGTGATCATTTTCTTGAGCGCGCTGAAAATGCGCTGCTCCACCGTGCCGGTCTGATGGCGCAAGGCGGCCTTGGTCCAGTCAAAATACGAACGGTTCACCCAGCGGCTGTCATCACACTCTGCGGGATCGGTCAGATAGGCCAGGCTGTTGAGTGTGCCAATGGCATCGCCATAGTAAAACAAGGCAATACCGCCAAAGGACAGGATCAGGCTGTGCAGCAGCAGAATGGTCTTGATGGCCTCGTCGATGGCTTGGGGGTCCTGGCTTTCCAGCGCCGCCTCGAGCCCGGCCAGCGAGGCCAGCGAGCCCGAGATACGCGCATCACCGGTCTTGGGGTTCTCGCCAAACGGCAGCCCGCGGGCGAGCGAACCGGGGAATCTGCCGGTGAAGTAATCGATCAGAAAGCGCCGATGCTGTACCGGATCGTAGCCTGACAGGCGCACGTCATTGTCATCAAAACCCAGGCCGATGTCGTCGTGGCAACGCACGTAGTTGAGCCAGGTCGCGCGCTCCAGCTTGACCGGCAAATGCTTGATACCCTGGTTCAGCAACACGGCATTCTTGGTGGCCACCCCGTCCCACAGCAGGGACATGAAGGTGGCGTTGTAGGCAATCTCGCACTCCTTGGCGTTGATGGCGTCTTCACCAAAATACTTGGCCACCTCGCTGGGCGCCACGATGGCCTCGGCAATGAACAGCACACCCGGCGCAGTCACCTGGCAGCAGTCTTTCATCAACTGCAGGAGCAGGTGCGCTTCGCGCTCATTCTGGCAAGTGCTGCCAATCTTTTTCCACAAGAACGCCACCGCATCCAGACGCAAAATGTCCGCGCCCTTGTTGGCCCAGAACAGGATGATGTCGATCATCTCGATCAACAC
>JBASJO010000277.1:0-8699 GCA_049655365.1 Rhodoferax sp.
GGCTGGTAGCGCGGGGTGACGACAAACAGCACGCCGCTGGTGCCCAGGGATATAAAGCCTTGCCCGGCATCGACCGCACCCATGCCCACGGCGCTGGCGGCGTTGTCGCCAGCGCCACCGGCGACCACGATACCGGCTGTCAAGCCCAGTATTTTTGCCGCTTGCGGACTCAGTACGCCACTGCTTTGGCTGCCTTCGACCAAACGTGGCATCTGCGCGCGCGTCAAGCCCGTCAGTGCCAGCGCTGCATCCGACCAGGTGCGTTGCGCAATGTCAAGCCACATGGTGCCGCTGGCATCGGACATGTCGGTGACGTGCTCGCCCGTGAGTTGCAGGCGCACGTAATCCTTGGGCAGCAATATTTTGGCGATGCGGCTGAAGATGTCGGGTTCATGCTGTGCCAGCCAGCGCAGTTTGGGCGCGGTAAAACCGGGCATGGCCAGACTGCCTGCCAACTGGGGTAACTGCGGCAACTCGGCCATCATCAGCGCACAGTCGAGACCGGCGCGGGTGTCGTTCCACAGGATGGCCGGGCGCAAGACCTGGTTGCGCGCGTCGAGCAATACGGCCCCGTGCATCTGCCCCGACAAGCCAATGGCCTGGACAGACGCATAGGCATGGGGCTGGTGATGGTGCAATTGCGTCAAGGCGTTTTGAGTGGCTTGCCACCAGTCCTGCGGAGCCTGCTCGCTGTGGCCTGGGTGAGGGCGGGAAATCGATAAAGCTGCGCCGGCTGTGCCCACCACTTGGTGCGCCTGGTCCAGCAATAAACACTTGACTTCCGACGTGCCGATGTCGATGCCGAGAAACATAGTGAATTCAGCCCTGTTGGGGTTCAAGAGAGTGCCGCTGCGAGGCTTGCATGGGGCGAAGGTATTGGTGCAGTACCAAAGCTGCGGCACCGACGGCGCTGGCCCATAGCTGGTAGCGGGCCAGCCGCACAGTGGGAGCCGGCATGCCAGCGCTGTCGGCATACGACTGCAACACCGTCTGGGCGGTACGCGCCAGCTCCGGGTAGCGCAGGCAGGAGGCACCGCCCAACACCAGAACTCCCGGGTTAAAGGTGGCCCACAGATTCTGTAGCAATACGCCCAGGGCGTGGCCAGGGCGATCAAGGTGGCCGCGCTGGCTGAGTTGCTCGGCCAGCGCCTTGGCACCGATGAATGCCTCAGCGCAACCACGTCGCCCGCACGAACACCGGGGGCCGTCCACCTGCAAGATACTGTGGCCAATCTCACCGGCCAAGCCCTGGGCGCCCGTGAACAGATGGTCGTTGAGGACAATGCCGGCGCCCACGCCGACGTCGCAGCTGATAAAAATCAACGCATCCTGGCGCTCCGCGCTGGAAAATTCGTATTCGCTGAGTGCCCCGGTATCGGCCTCGTTCTGGACGTGGATCGGCACCGCCGGCAGCCCTGCCGTGAACAGGGCCTGCTTGAGCAAGGACAAGAAATCAACATTTCTCCAGCCCAGATTGGGTGCGAATCGCAGCATGCCGGTGGTTTCGTCAAACGCCCCCGGTACACCGACCCCCACGCCGGACAGCAAAACACCTTGGGCGATCAGCTCGGCGTGGGCCTGGCGCACAAGTTGTGCTGTCTGTTGGCAGACATCGTGCGGCAAGTGGCTGTTCAATGGCGCCTGGGTTGACCAGAGAATATCGCCACGCAGCGACACCCCAACCGCGCGCACACACTCCACCGCCACTTCGACACCAATCAGGCCGCGCGTTTTGGCATCCACCTGCAGCGGGGTCGACGGCCGCCCGATGCCGGTACCTGCTGTCACGGCCGTTTCGCAGAGCCAGCCTTCCTCGACCAACTCACGCACCAGCAGGCTAACCGTGGATTTGGTCAGTCCACTCTCCACCGCGAGTTGCGCTCGTGAGAGTCCAGGCTGCGCCATGACCAGACGCAACAGCAGGCTGCGATTGATGCGCTTGACGAGCTGCTGGTCACCCGTGGTTTTCATGTCGAAGAACTGGTGTCCGAATCCGGTCAGACCTTGCGCAGGGCTTGCGTCTTGCCCTCAGGCTGTTTGCCTGCAATGATCATGCCCAGGACTTCGTCTTCGGTGACCTCGTGGGTGTTGTAGGTGCCCACCACGCGGCCATTTTTCATCACTGCCAAGCGGTCACTGAGAGCAAATACATCAGGCATGTCGTGACTGATCAGGAAAATACCCACACCCTCGCTTTTGAGTTGGCGCACCAGGTTGCCCACCATGGCAGTTTCTTCCGGCCCCAGCGCGGCGGTTGGCTCGTCCATGATCAGGATGCGGGCGTTGAAGTAAATGGCGCGCGAAATCGCCACTACCTGGCGTTGCCCGCCGGAGAGACGGCGCACTGGTATGCGCACATTTTTGAAATTCTTGTTCAGCCGATAAAACACCTTGCGGGCATCGGCATCCATACGGTGGTCGTCGAGCGTGTTCCAGCGGGTCAGGAGCTCTCGCCCGAGGAAAAGATTGGCCACAGAATCCAGGTTGTCGGCCAGCGCCAGGGTCTGGTAAATCGACTCAATGCCCAAATGCTGTGCGTCCAGAGGGGTGTTGATGTGAACTTTTTGGTCATCGATGATGATATCGCCACTGTCAATGGGGTAGGCCCCAGCCAGCATCTTCATCAGGGTGGATTTGCCGGCACCGTTGTGACCCAGCACGGCGACCACTTCGCCGGGATAGACGTTTAGGCTGACATCGTCGACCGCCTGCACGCCGCCAAAGGCTTTGTTGATATTGCGCAATTGCACCAGGCACTTGGACCGGTCGATTGCCGTGTTCTGGGCGGTCATCATGCGCTGTCTCCAGTCAATTTCCGGTACATCACGTCAAACACCACGGCGACAATCAGCACTTGTCCGATGATCACGTAGCGCAGGCCAATTGACACATCAAGGAGCAGCATGCCGCTGTCAATCGACTGCATGATCAAGGCGCCCAACACCGAGCCCAAAATGGAGCCGCTGCCGCCCGACAGCGCGGTGCCACCGATGACCGCAGCGGCAATCACATACAACTCCATGCTGGTCCCCAGAGAATTGGTTCCGGCATTCAGTCGTGCTATTGATACGATAGCTGCTATGGTAATTAGTACGCCCATCAGGGCAAATAAGAGCAAGGTTACCCGGCGCACCGGGATGCCTACCAGAGCCGCTGCTTCCGGGTTGCCGCCCATGGCAAAAATATAGCGACCAAATCGGGTTCGGTGAACCAGGAATGAGAGTGAAAACGCCACCACCGCCCAGATCAGGACCGGTATCGGTATGCCTTGAGCAGCGTCTTTGTTCGGTATGCGGTAGGCATTCATGGTGCCGGTAAAAGCCAGCACGATGGCGATTGGAATCAGCACAATCAAGGCATCGAGCCAGAGCGGATTGTTGGGCACGCTGTAGGATTGCTTGGCGCGCCGTTTGCTCACCGTGAGCCACAGCAGGGTGACACTCATCAGGCCGGCCAGAATCCAACTGGCCGTGGTGCCGATGCCGCCGTCATAGCCGCCGCCCAGGCGTTGAAAGAAGGCATCGTTGACGGGTTGGGTTTTTCCATCGGCGACCAAAAATGCGGCACCACGAAATGACATCAAGCCACCCAGCGTCACCACGAACGAGGGCACGCCCAGCACGGCAGTGAGCGAACCCTGGTAAAGAGAGACCGCAATGGCCACCGCCAAGCCAGCCAGCGAGGCGGCCTGCCACGACCAGCCTGCCGTGTATTGCAAGGTGGCAATCAGCACACCGACAAAGCCCATGACCGAGCCGACAGACAAGTCAATGTGACGCGCTACGATCACCAGCACCACCACCGTGGAGACGATGCCAACCACCGCCGTTTGCTGGGCAATGTTGTAGAGGTTTTCCGGCGACAGGAAAATGCCGCCGGACAAGCCGTTGAATGTCAGGGCAATGACCATCAGCACGGCACACATCAGCACCAGCCGCCAGTCAATGGTGGCTTGTTTTATCGAAGTCAGGATTTGGTTCACGGAGGCTCCCACGATGTCCAGGTGCCCTGGTCAAGAGTTAAACCGAGAGAGAACTTCCACGGTTAACACAAAGCCGCGGACAGACAGCCCGCGGCTTCCGGCTTGCAGGTCAGTTTTACTTGCAGGCAGCGGGTGCTGTGGCTGCGGCGACACCCTTGCACAGGTCTTCCTTCTTGATCCAGCCCGCCTTGACCACCAGGTCGAGGTTATTTCTGGTCACAGGAACGGGCTTGAGGAACTGAGCTTGCAGGGCGACCTTCTTCTCACCGCCGCTCCAGCTTACTGCGCCGCTGACTTTTTTGCCGCTTGCCAAAACCACCGCCGCAGCCGCTGCGTCACGGCCCAGATCTCGCGCGTCTTTCCAGACCGACACGGTCTGGGTCCCGAGTGCCACGCGGTTCAGCGCCGCATGGTCGCCATCCTGGCCGGACACGGGAACGCCCTTGATGCCCTTGGCGCTCAAGGCTGCCACCACGCCACCGGCCGTGCCGTCGTTGGAAGCCACCACGGCATCAATCTTGCCACCGTTTTTGGTGATGATCTGTTCCATGTTCTTTTGCGCCACTTCAGGCTTCCAGCCGTCGGTATATTCCTCGCCAACAATTTTGATGTCGCCTTTTTTCACGGCGGCAGCAATGATTTCTTGTTGGCCGCCACGCAGGAAGTTGGCGTTCGGGTCAGTGGGCGAGCCCTTGATCATCACGTAATTGCCCTTGGGTTTGGCTGCCAGAATGGCACGCGCCTGCATGCGGCCCACTTCGACGTTGTCAAAGGTGATGTAGAAAACGCCGGGGGCCTCGATCAGGCGGTCATAGGCGATGACGGGAATTTTTTGCTGATTGGCTTTGTTGACGGCGGGAAAAATCGCGTCCTTGTCCATGGCCAGAATGATCAGCGCCTTGGCACCTTTGGCAATCAAGCTGTCAATGTCAGCCAACTGCTTTTCTGGCGAGCCGCCGGCATCGGCGCTGATGTAGGTGGATTTGGTCTTGGCGAGCTCGGTTTTGATGGCCGCCTCGTCTGTTTTCCAACGCTCTTCCTGGAAGTTGGACCAGCTCACGCCAACCGTCGTTTGGGCAAAAGCGCCGGCTGCAGCCAGGGCCAGAGTCAGTACGCTCAAGTAATGTTTCACTTTCATCCATATCTCCAGTAATTGCGTCTGCATGAGACGCGGGTGGGTGATTTATCGCTTGCTTGCCATGGTCTCATTGGACAATAGTTCGAGCGATGCACTAATTATGTCCAGGTCAAATCGGGCGGATATCAGGATTTACCCTTGCTGATCCGTCAATCAGGCATTTCTTCATATCCCATGCTTGACGCCCCGTGGGCGGCGAGCTGATGGCGCGCCAAGGGCTCGTTTGTGTCGGTCAGGCGCGGGCATCAGGCCTGACTTACCAGGTCAAAAATTCGCTGCATGGCAACCCATTTTTCCCCGGCCGGGGTCCAGGGCGTGGGCACCTGGTAGGTCCACATCAGGGTTTCCCAGCGCACGATGGCCGGGTTGCTGGCCGATGCCAGCGCCATGGCCTGGGCATCGTACACGGCGGGGTCGACCTCCATCACCATGAACAGGCGGGTGCCCAGGCGGTAGATTTCCATGCCGAGCACGCCGTGGCCCAAGAGATGGTCGCGTACCTCCGGCCAAATTTTTTCATGGGCTTTTTCGTATTCGACGATGCGTTGGGCATCATCCACCAAGTCCAGAGCCAGGGCGTATCGCATGTGTTTTTCCGGAGTTTTCAATTACAGAATTTGGAGAATTTTCAGATTGACAATTTTTGCGATGCGTGCCTTCCAGGCAGAACAAACCCTATGACAGTGCCCTGTCCAGGTGGGTGTAACCGCCATCGACAAACAGCCATTGACCCGTCGTGTGGGATGAGGCATCTGACAAAAGGAACACGCAGGTTCGCGCAATTTCTTCCGAGGTGGTCATGCGGTGGCCCAAGGGGATTTTTTGGGTGATGCTGGCCAACTTTTCTTCGGCGTTGTCAAAGCTGCTGATCCAGCGCGCATACAGTGGTGTCATGACCTCGGCCGGGATTACCGCATTGACCCGAACGCCGTCATTGAGCAAGGCGGCGGCCCACTCACGCGTCAGCGACAGCTGCGCCCCCTTGGCGGCGCAATAGCCGCTGGTGTTGCCCTGACCGGTGACAGCGGTCTTGGACGACACGTTGACGATGGCGCCCTTGCTGGCCTTGAGGTGCGGCACGCAGTAGTGCGCCATCACGTAGTAGTGAATCAGGTTGCGCTCCAGCGAGCCGACAAAGGCATCGCGGCCGGCGTCCAGGCCGATGTTGTCGTTGATACCGGCGTTGTTCACCAGACCATCGATGCGGCCGAACCCAGCCACCACCTGTTCTACCGCGGCGCGGCAGGCCGCGTCATCCGACAGCTCGACCTGAATGAACAGGTGCCTGGCGGCAAGCGCCTGCAACTGCTGGGCAAACTCCGCCGGCATCGGGCTTTTGCCCAGAATGACGGGAATGGCCCCCTCTTGCGCCAGCGTGAGCGAGATCGCGGCACCAATGCCGCTGGCACCCCCGGTCACGATGACCACTTTGTCTTTCAAATGCAAGTCCATAAGTTTCCTTGTTTGTTGTTTAGCTGGCCGGTGCTGGCACAGTGAGCTTGTAGCAACGCCGGGCGTTGCCACTCCAAAAGGCTTCCTGCTCAGTGCGCGTCAGCGCCGTTTTCGCCCAGGTCTGGGCCAGGTCATGCACCACATCGTAGGACGAAGAAAGCTGGCACACCGGCCAGTCCGAGCCATACATCAGGCGCTCGGGGCCGAAGGCCTCTAGCGCCTGGTCAAAGCAGGCCCAGATGTTCTGGGCATCGGCCAATGACAGCCCTTGGCCGTGGTTCCATTGCGTCTCGGTGACCAGCCCCGAGAGCTTGCACATCACATGCGGCAGGGCCGCCAGTTTGGCCAGCTGCCCGGCCCATGGGCGGGCCTGTTCGCGGCTGGGGCCCCAGTCGCGCAGGGCTGGTTTACCCACATGGTCCAACACCAGCCAATGTGCGTCGTGCCGGGCGCAAAAATCAATGACGCTGGGCAACTGGTGTTCAAACACCAGCACGTCGTAGACCAGTTGGCGCTGTTGCAACAGTTGCATGTTGTGGTTCACCGCGGGCGTATTGACCCAGGCCGCCACATCGGCCTCGTCTTGCAGAATATGGCGCAGGCCCTTGAACGCGGGGTGCTGGCACCAGGGCTGCAGCCGCTGTGCCAGATCGGGGGCTCGCAGCTCCGCCCAGCCTACCACCCCCACCACTTCGGGGTGTTGGTCGGCCAGTTGCAGCAAAAAGTCGGTTTCCTCAGGCAGGGTGCGCGCCTGCACCGCCACCACGCCGTCCACACCCGCCGCACGCCTGGCGGCTTCGCAGTCCGCAGGCAGGCAGTCGCGCTGCAACTGCGGCATGCTATGGCTGATCCACGGGAAGTCCTGCGCGTGGTAATGCCAGTAGTGCTGGTGGGTGTCGATTTTCATCACGCCTTGGCTTTGAATTCGTAGTGTTTCAAGGATTCAGGCTTCATCTCGATCGAAAAGCCCGCGGCCTGGGGTGGCATGTAGGCCGCATCACGAATGATGCAGGGGTTCAAAAAGTGCTCATGCAGGTGGTCCACAAACTCGATCACACGGCCCTCACGGGTACCGGCAATGCACAGGTAATCGATCATGGACAGGTGCTGCACGTATTCACACAAGCCAACACCACCGGCGTGCGGGCAGACCGGCAAGTTGTACTTGGCCGCCATCAGCATCACAGCCAGTATTTCATTCACACCGCCCAAGCGGCAGGCGTCAATTTGCACCACATCAATCGCGCCGCGCATGATGAGCTGCTTGAAGATGATGCGGTTCTGGCACATCTCGCCCGTCGCCACTTTGACCGGGTACACACCTTCGCGGATCACGCGGTGGCCTTCAATGTCGTCCGGGCTGGTCGGCTCCTCGATGAACCAGGGCTTGGCAAACGCCAGTTCGCGCACCCATTGCACCGCCTGATTCACCTCCCACACCTGGTTGGCGTCGATCATCAGGTGGCGATCAGGCCCCAGCACCTCGCGGGCGATACGCAGGCGGCGAATGTCGTCGACCTTGTCGCGGCCCACCTTGAGCTTGATGGGGTTGAAGCCCGCATCGATAGCCTCCTGGCACAGGCGGCGCAGCTTGTCGTCGTCGTAGCCCAGCCAACCGGCCGAGGTGGTGTAGCAGGGGTAGCCCTCGCGCTCCAGCGTGGCCCAGCGCTCCTCTTTGCCCACCGCCCGCTCTTGCAGCAAGGCCAAGGCCTCTTCGGGCGTGATGCAGTCGGTGATGTAGCGAAAGTCGATGAGCTTGACGATTTCTTCGGGGCTCATGCGCGACACCAGCGTCCACACCGGCACGCCTTCCTGTTTGGCCCACAAGTCCCACACAGCATTGACCACCGCGCCGGTGGCCAGGTGGATGGCCCCCTTGTCCGGGCCGATCCAGCGCAACTGGCTGTCGGAGGTGATGTAGCGCCAGAAGCGCCCCATGTCTTCGGTCACCCAGGCCATGTCCAGGCCCACCACCAGGTGGCGCATGGCTTCAATGGCGGCGCAGCAGATCTCGTTGCCGCGGCCGATGGTGAAGGTCAGGCCATGGCCTTCCAGTCCGGGCTGGTCGGTTTCCAGAATCACATAGGCCGCGGAGTAGTCCGGGTCCGGATTCATGGCATCCGAGCC
>JBASJO010000278.1:0-22294 GCA_049655365.1 Rhodoferax sp.
AAGGTTCTTGCCAGTCATGGCGGTCACGGCCTTGATGTGACCGAGGTTCTCGGCCACCAGGATGATGGCCACCGGGGCAATCATCAGCATGGCCTTGGAGTCGAACACCGGGGCGGTAAAGCCGGGCATGCCGAACCAGGCGGCATTGAACAGGGCGCTCAGGTCCATCGGCTTGCCCAGACCCAGGCCATTGGTCAACACGGCGTAGAGCACACTGGCCACCAGCAGGCCGACCAGAATCAGCAGGCGCTGCACCATGCCGCGGGTGAACACAGCCACCAGCGCCACGCAGATGAAGGTGGCGGCCTGCATCCAGCTGTCAAAGTTGTTGGCCGCCATGTTCTTGATCGGCACGCCGGCCAGGTTCAGGCCGATCACGGCCACCACCGAGCCGGTCACCACTGGCGGCATCAGCTTTTCGATCCAGCCGGTGCCCGAGACCTGCACCAGCACGCCAATGGCGGTGTAGAGCGCGCCGCAGGCGATGATGCCGCCCAGCGCCACCCCCATGTTGGCGTTCAGGCCCTGGCCGGCGTAACCGGTGGCCGCAATCACCACACCAATGAAGGCAAAGCTCGAACCGAGGTAACTGGGCACCTTGCCGCCGGTGATGACAAAGAAGATCAGCGTGCCGATGCCGCTCATCAGAATGGCCAGATTGGGATCGAAACCCATCAAAATGGGTGCCAGCACGGTGGCGCCAAACATGGCAATCACATGCTGCATGCCCATCACGGTGGTTTGCGCCCAGGGCAGGCGCTCGTCGGGGGCGATCACGCCGCCTTTCAGCAGGATGTCAGGGCTTTTTTCGGTCCAGTCAAATAAGCGCATGGGGTTCCTTGGTTGTTGCGATCTGGTTGAGCGTCAGGGGCCAATTTGGATGGTCACACGGTCAGTGGTGAATTGTGTCACGCCGGGTGTATAACCTAGGCCCCTTCAAAATCATCGCAACAACAAGGAATCTCAGACATGGGCGCGCAGTGGAAAGCAAAAGGCAAGGAATTGGCCGCAAACACCCGGGGCCGGGTGTTTGGCAAACTGTCCAAGGACATCATCCTGGCCGCCCGCAGCGGCGCCGACCCCGCCGCCAACTCGCGCCTGAGACTGCTCGTGGAGCAGGCGCGCAAGGCGTCCATGCCCAAGGACACGCTGGAGCGCGCCATCAAAAAAGGGGCCGGACTCACCGGCGAAGTGATCAACTATGAGCGGGTGATTTACGAGGGCTTCGCGCCGCACCAGGTGGCTGTCATGGTCGAATGCCTGACCGACAACCTCAACCGCACCGCACCCGAGATGCGCGTTTTATTTCGCAAGGGGCAGTTGGGCACCTCGGGCTCGGTCGCCTGGGACTTTGACCATGTCGGCATGATCGAGGCCGAACCCCTCAGCAAAGACGCCGATGCCGAACTGGCCGCCATCGAGGCCGGCGCGCAAGACTTTGAGCCGGGCGACGAAGAAGGCACCACCTTGTTCCTGACCGACCCCACCGACCTCGACCTGGTGAGCCGGGCCTTGGCAGGGCAGGGCTTCAACGTGCTGTCGGCCAAACTGGGCTACAAGCCCAAGAACCCGGTGGACCCCGCCACTTTAAGCGCCGCGCAACTGGAGGAAGTCGAAGTCTTCCTGGCCGCCATTGACGACAACGACGACGTGCAAAACGTCTACGTCAGCCTTACTTGAACCCCACCCGGTCCAGCATTTGCTGAACCTTGATCTGGTTCATCCCGACCGCGCTGATTGACACGACTTCGCGCTTGAAGTTGCCGCCCGACATGGCTTGCAGGGCCGGGTTGTCAAACTGCACGCCCTTGGTCACAGGCCATTCGTTGTTGCCGTCGGCAAAATGCTTTTGCGCCGAGGGACTCACCAGGTATTCCAGAAACTTGACGGCGTTGTCCTGATTTTTGGCATGCCGCGCCACGGCGCCACCGGCGATGTTGACGTGGGTGCCCCAGCTGGCCTGGTTCGGGAACATCACCTTGACCTTGCCGGCCACCGCTTGGTCCTCGGGCTTGCTTGATCGCATCAGGCGCGCCAGGTAATACGAATTGGTGACCGCCACGGCGCACTCGCCTGAAGCAACGCCTTTGATCTGGTCGGTGTCGCCGCCCTTGGGCGAACGCGCCATGTTGTCGACCAAGCCCTTGAGCCAGACTTCGGTTTTGGCCGGACCCAGGTGCTCGGTCATGGCGCCAAACAAGCTCAGGTTGTAGGGGTGCGAGCCCGAGCGGATGCACAACTTGCCCTTGAGCTTGGGGTCGGCCAATTTCTCGAACGTATCGACGTCTGCGGCGTTGACCTTGGCCGGGTCATAGACCACCACGCGCGCCCGTGTCGACAAGCCAAACCAGGGCGTGCCGCCGTTGTCCGCCTGTTTGGCACGCAAATTGGCGGGAATGGCGCCTTCCAGCACCTTGGACTTAATGGGCTGGAACAGGCCATCAACCTCAGCACGCCACAGGCGCGACGCGTCCACCAGCAGGATCACGTCCGCCGGGGACGCACTGCCTTCGGCCTTGAGGCGCGCCAGGATGCCGGCATCGTCGGCATCGACCCGGTTGATCTTGATGCCGGTGGCCTGGGTGAACCCGCTGTACAGCGCCTCGTCGGTGGGGTAGTGGCGGGCTGAATACAAATTCAAAACAGGGTCGGCTGCCTGGGCCAGGCCCATGCTCAAGCCCAAGAGTGCCAGGGAAAATTTACTGAAAGAGCGAACCATGAAAAAACTCCGCAAGTGAATGAATGACTGGATTCTACCTCAAATGCGAATCATTCTCATTATTATTTGATTCAGTTCTTATTTTTGTACGGACACCCGCTTTTGATACAGCGCGCATACAGGCTCAACGAGTGGTCTTCAATTTCGTAGCCCTGCGCCTTGGCAATCTTTTTCTGCCGGGCTTCGATCTCGGCGTCAAAAAACTCCTCGACCCGGCCGCAGTCCATGCAAACGATGTGGTCGTGGTGCTTGCCTTCGTTGAGCTCGAACACCGCCTTGCCGTTCTCGAAATTGCTGCGGCTCAGAATGCCGGCCTGTTCGAACTGCGTCAGCACGCGGTAGACCGTGGCCAGACCGATGTTGACCTTGTCGGCCAGCAGGATCTTGTAGATGTCTTCGGCGCTCATGTGGCGCTGCGACGCGGTTTGAAACAACTCCAGAATGGTCTGGCGCGGTCCGGTGACCTTGAGGCCGGTGTCTTTGAGCGTGTGCGTTTTTTCGTTCATGGTGAGACCTAACCTCGGGTTTAGGGAAATGCGGTAGGGCGTGCGGGGTGGCGTAACGCAACTTATACCAAAGTCTGGCTGTTTTAACACGCCAGCCGGCAATGGTATGGTTCAGCCATGAAAACACAAATTGATCATCTGGTCGTCATGGCCCAAACCCTGGAACAGGGCGTGCAGTGGTGCGAGGCCACGCTGGGCGTCACCCCCGTGCCTGGCGGTGAGCACGCGCAGTACGGCACACACAACTGTCTGTTCAAAATTGCAACACCCAGTTACCCGCTGGCCTACCTTGAAATCATCGCGATCAACCCCGCGGCCAAAAGGCCGGCCAGTGCCCAGACCACGCGCTGGTTTGACATGGACGCCCCCACGCTGCAAGCGGCGGTTGCGCTTGAGCCGCATTTGATCCATTTTGTCGCCAACACCGACGACCTCCAGGGCGGCCGCAGCGCCTTGAAAGCCCAAGGCATCGAGCGCGGTCCGGCCGCGCACGCCAGCCGCCATTCACGCCGTGGCCTGTTGCAGTGGCAAATCACGGTGCGCGAAGACGGTCAGCGTCTGTTTGACGGCGCGCTGCCCAGCCTGATCCAGTGGGGCAAGGCCGGTGATGCCGAGCCGCTGCGCCTGCACCCACGCAACAGCCTGCCGCGCTCGGGTGTATCACTGCAAAGCCTGGTCGTAACCCACCCCAGCGCCGACAAGCTGCAAGCCGCGTATGAGGCCCTCGGACTCACCGGCGTGACGCTGGAAACCGGCCCGGCCAACCTGGTCGCGACGCTGAAAACACCCAAGGGCACGGTGGTGCTGCAGAGCCACGGCGTTTAGTGGCTTGATGGCCTGACAAAAGCGGTCCGGCACACCACCCCGGATAATCAGGCATCTTGAAAAATCTTCCCCGCCTGATGCGCATCCTTGCTACCGTCTGCCTGGCCCTCGCCGCCCAAACCAGCCTGGCGCAGGGCAGTTCCCAAGCCGCGGAGGTTCCAATCCGGAGCTGGGCCACTGCGCCCAGACACTCCGCCGGCATCGCGCCGGACCCGGCGCAACTGGTCCAGCTTGCCATCGCTCAGGTCTATATGGCGCCCACCTACGGTTGGCGCGGTTTCTTTGCGGTCCATCCCTGGATCATTTACAAGCGCCAGGGCGAAGTCACTTTTACCCGTTACGACGTGGTGGGCTGGCGTGCACCCCAGGTGGTGCAACGCAATTACGCCCTGCCTGACGGCCTCTGGTATGGATCGACCCCCGAGCTGTTGGTGGACCACCGGGGCGAGGGCGTCGACGCCATGATTGATGCCATTGAAGCCGCCGTGGCCAGCTACCCCTTCGCCGACCAATATCGCAGCTACCCCGGCCCCAACAGCAACACCTTTTTGGCGCATATCGGGCGCCAGGTACCAGCCCTCCAGCTTGACTTGCCGGCCAATGCCATCGGCAAGGACTACCGGCCACTGACAAGCCCGGTCGGTGTGTCGCCGTCCGGCTCTGGCGTGCAAATTTCCCTGCTGGGCCTGCTCGGCGCCAGCGTGGGGCTGCAGGAGGGGTTGGAAGTCAATGTGCTGGGGCTGAATTTTGGCCTTGACTTCAACACCCCGGCGCTGCGCCTGCCTTTTTGGGGCCGTTGGGGTTTCAAGGATGTGGCCAGCCCCGGCTAAGATGAGGCCATGAAAAAATCCAAACACGGCAAGCCCGCCACCTTGGGCAAGAGCGATTATTTCGACAAGCTCGAACCGTTGCAGCTTGAGCTCAATGACCTGGCGCGCTGGCTGGTGCACACCGGCAAGCGCCTGCTGGTGGTGATCGAAGGGCGCGACACGGCGGGCAAGGGCGGTGTGATTTCGGCCATTGCCGACACGCTGAACCCGCGCCAATGCCGCACCGTGGCGCTGGCCAAGCCCGGCGAGCGCGAGCAAAGCCAGTGGTACTTTCAGCGCTACGTGCCCTACCTGCCTGCGGCCGGCGAGATTGCGCTGTTTGACCGCAGCTGGTACAACCGCGCGGGCGTGGAACGTGTCATGGGGTTTTGCACGGAGCAGCAGACCAAGGACTTCCTGAAGCAGGCGCCGGTGTTTGAGAAGATGCTGGTGGACGATGGCATTTTGTTGTTCAAGTACTGGCTGACGGTGGACCAGGCGCAGCAGGAGCAACGTTTTGCCGAGCGCCTGGCCGACCCGCTCAAGCGCTGGAAACTCAGTCCGATTGATCTGAAAGCGCGGGAAAAATACGCTGAATACGGGCAGGCGCGTGACGTGATGCTGAAGGCCACCCACTCAAAAGCTGCGCCCTGGACGCTGGTGGATTTCAATGACCAGCGCGCCGGCCGCCTCACGCTCATTCGCCACCTGCTCGACCAGATCCCTGACCGCAAGGTCACCGAGACCCTGGTTGATTTTCCGCCGCTGGGCCACGCGCCCTTGCACGAGAAGTTTGGCACTGCACTGGAACCGCTCAAGACCAAAGCATGACCCGGGGCCAGGGACAACAGCAGGAACTTTCACTTGAGCGGCTCTTGAAGACCCTCATTGCTGTCAGCCAATGAGCCGGAATGTATCCTCCAATCCGGCCGTTCAGATTCGCATCAGAAAGTCGGCAATGTGGCGTTGAGTTCATCAATCTGAGCACCCGTCATCGACCGGTTGAATTCAAGACCAGGTGAGGACGTTGGGGTCGTTTGGACGCTCTGATCATAAAATCGAATCAAATTGAGCCCAACCGCTTTGGCCTGGTACATTGCCGTATCAGCCCATTTCAGGACGTCGTCCGGGCTGGCTTCATGATTGACAAACAACGCCACGCCGATACTGGCCGAACAATGATGTTCGACGCTGATAGCGGCTTTCCCCTCGCGCCTGATGGTGAGCAGATAGGGCTCTGACAAAGCGAGACGGATCTTTTCGGCCACGACGCGAGCCAGTGAGGTCGACTCAACTCTATCTATATCCAGTTCACTGAGCATCACCACAAACTCGTCGCCACCGAAGCGTGCCACTGTGTCTATTTCGCGCACACAACTTTTCAGTCGGTCTGCCGCTTCAGTCAACAGCAAATCGCCAACTTCATGCCCATGCTGATCATTCAATGACTTGAAGTTGTCCAGATCAAGGAACATCAGTGCGCCGTAGCAAGCGCTGCGCTTGCTGGCCGCCATGGCCTGGATCAGGCGATCGTTGAGCAAGCGACGGTTCGGCAGTTGGGTGAGCGCGTCATGAAACGCCAGTTGCCGCACCTGCTCTTCTATCAGCCGGCGCTCGGTGATGTCGATAAAACTACCCAGGCCCGAAGGCTTGCCTTCCCAGTCGATGGTGTTGACATAGCCTTGCCACTGTCTCACCTCACCATCCTTGCGTACGATGCCGACCACATATGACTTCTCGACCTGTTCTCCGTTCATGCGTCGTTGATGCAAGTCCCTCAGACGTGGACGATCCGCTTCGTCAACCAGGGGGATGAACGGTTGGCCCAGGATTTCGTTCTCAGGATAGCCAATCATTTCTGCAAGCGCCCGGTTGACGTACTTGATCAGACCGTCCTGGGTAATCACGATGCCCAGGGGCAACTCCGCGACGAAGTTGCGATAGCGAGCCTCCGAATTTCGCAATACCACCTCAATGCGCTTGCGTTCAGTGATGTCCGCAATCACGCCAACGAGGCCGCGATCCTCACCGCTGGCGTCGGTGAAACGCTTGCCCGTCAGGTTACCCCAAAACTCGGTGCGATCGGCGCGCCAATAAAGTCTTTCCAAATCCACCGACTGGATTTCGCTGGACAGCAACGCTTGCATCTTCTGTCGCCCCATCTCGCGTTCCGCCGGCGGCACGAGGGTGACATACTCGCTTCCCACCAGCGCTTCGACGGAACAGCCGAACATCTCGGCCATGCGTTGATTGGCTTGCGTGATACGCCCTTCCTTGTCCACCAGAAAGATGGCCACGCTGGACGTGTCAAGAATCTGCTTGAGCAAAGCCTCCCGTTGCGCCAGGGTTTCCAGCAGGCGATTGAAGCCGCTGATAAGCTCGCCGATTTCATCCTGGCTGGTGATGGGCAAGGGTTTTGGCGACTGGTTTGTACCCGACAGGGTGCTCAGCATTCTCGTGGCAGCCAGCATTGGTGAGAGCTGGCGTCTTAACATCCACCAGGTCATCCACCAGATCAGGCTGCCTGCCAGCAGCGTGAGGAAGATCGTGGCCATCAGCATGCGCTGTTGCATCGAATAAATCGGGGCAAAGGCCTCTGTGGTGGGCAGGTTGGCCACCAGTTTCCAGCCTGACACAGGAATGTCCTTGGCCGAGACCAGCACCTCCACGCCAAGTTGGTTGACGTACAGGTCCGTACCTTCGTAACCCTGAACAAAACGATCAATCGCCGGGCTGATGCCGGGGGCGGGCAGCGGCTGCATGATGCGGCTCTTGTCGGTGGCAGTGATATTCAACCGGTGCTGTGGAGAAGCCAGAAAATAGCCGCCTGTCTTGCCATAATGGCTTTCAGTAATCTTGTCCAGAAAATTGGGTTTGCCCAGATTGATCACCCCCATCAAGGTGCCCATCACCTTGCCCTGCGGATCCCGAATGGGCACTGCCATGTCGAAAACCGGAGCCAGCAGTTTGCGCCCCATGACGGGCCGGCCAATCGTTGACTTTCCCGCCTTGAGTGCGGTGGCCACGGCATCAACGTCCATGTAATTGACGCCGATCCGTCCGGCCGTGAGCGGGATTTCGGCGATCGCCGTGCCATCAAGCCTCAGGGCGATAACGCCGCCGTTGAACAGCGTTTGTAAATGCGAGCGCTGTTGCAGCAGGGCCTGCAATGCCGCTGGCTTGTCGAGCATGGTTGGGGTAACACTTCCAGCAACGAATTCCAACAACCGCAAGCGTTCGTCCAGTTCGTTATTGACCTGGTGAGCCAGCAAAGAGACTGACGCGAACTGTTGGTCGCCCAACAGGCCTTGCATGTCGTCGCGCAGCATCCGGCTGGCGTAGAACGTCAGCGACCAGATACCAATCAGGAAAATGGCCAGCGTGAACAGAGTCACTCTTGTCTTCAGCGACCGCCACTGGAATAAATTCAACTTCATGCAGATTTTTATCCTTTGACTGATCAGCACCTTCCTCGATGTACTTGATCACTTCATGTGAAGATCAAACCACCGACGCAGTAGCCAAGGATTCGCTGATAAATGAGGGATTTCATTTGCAGCTTCCGATGTGGCCAACAACACGACACAGCGACAACTGCAGACCCGGTTACGAAATGAACAATTTCCCGGAGCAACTCAGCTGCCCTTCCAGCGATTCTGGGATGGGGCCTGTAGCTTTGTGTCTGCAGCTTCCGCTGCATTTACCAATGTGACAAAGTGTAACTGGATGGGTTCAAGCGCGTATAGGGGAAACTACTTCCCCCAGATGGGGGATGCCGCGACTGCACCGGAGAAACGACTTGAATGGCTGGTATTGCTTAATAAGATGTGCTTGGCTTGGCGGTCAGCGTTGCGAGTTGCTCAAAACCGGTCAAGCGTCTGGACACGGCGGCCCATGGCCGACCACCGGCAGGGTGCTAACATGACAAAAGGCCGTCCTGAGGCGGCGATTTTGTTCTGTTGCAGCACAGGAGCCTTGCCATGAATTCAGCCGACGCCAGCCAACTGCGCCATTTTTCGCGCATTCCCTTTCTTGCCGATATCCAGCTCCATCTGGCGGCAGGCGTGCAGACTGGCCGCTTGCTGGATATCGCGCTCAAGGGCGCACTGGTCGAAACCGCGCAGCCCGTCGCCGCCGAACTGGGCAACTCCTGCGACCTGGTTCTTCCACTGGGGGACGACGGCGAGAAGATCGTCATGGAAGGCGCGATTGTCCATCGCAAGGGGCTGCAGATCGGCATCGAATGTCGCCATATCGACCTGGATAGCCTGACCCGCCTTCGTCGTCTGCTGGAACTGAACCTCGGTGACACGGCCTTGCCGAAAAAGGAGTTGTCCCACCTGTTCAGGAAATGAACTTCACGAAGTCAAAAACAAGCTATCCCCATGAAACTGAAAATGTCCGAAAACTCGCTGTTTGCGATCTTGCTGCGCTCACCGTGGTGGATCAGCCTGCTCATCGTCGCCGGGTTCACGCTGCTGTCCTTTGCGCTGCTGCCCGATCGCTATGTGGGCTTTGGCGTGATGGGTGGATTTCCGTTTTTGGTGATCTCGGTGCTAGCGGCACGCAAACAGTGGCGTGCGCCCAGCGCAACCCGCGTGACCGACATGTTGACGCGCGTGAGCGCCATGTCGTGGCGGGAATTTTCTGCCCTGGTTGAGCAAACCTATGTACAACAGGGCCATGTGGTCGCGCGGCTCAACAGCCCGGCAGCCGACTTCAAGGTGGTCAAGGGCGGACGCGCAAGCCTGGTCAGTTGCAAGCGATGGAAAGCCGCCAACCACGGCGTGGAAGCGCTGCGCGACCTGGTCGCCGCCAAAGAGGCGCAAGAAGCACAGCAATGCACCTACCTCAGCCTGGCCCCGGTCAGCGACACCGCCCAGCGTTTTGCCAAGGCACAGGGCGTGAGCTTGTTGTCCGGTGATGCGCTCGGGCACTTTTTGCTTGAGAAGCCCAGAGCCTGATTGGCCGGGTCGCAAATCCGCCATGGCCGGCTGAATTCGGCCCTGCAAAACCCTACAACCGACCGCGCAGGCGCGCCACCGCAGCATGCAGCGCCGGATCGGGAAGTGCCTTGGCTGATACATTCTCTGTCAGACTGCGCACCAGGCGCTCCAGGGTTTGCGGCTGGGGCGTGATCGGGCCAAAAAAGCGCGGGCTGTCTCCCTGGGCAATCAACAGCGTGGGGAAGTCATCCACATCCAGCGGATACAACAGGTCGGCCTCGTCCTCAACATCGAGCCAGAGAAACCGCGCCTGCGGGTGATCGGTCTGAATGGCCAGTTTCACCTGCGCAAAGCTGCTGCGGTAGTCGCCGCACACGCGGCACCATTCGGCGCACAGGCAAACCACCAGCAAGCCCTTGTCCGCGCTCATGCCCGCCATCCCACCCTCAGTCACCAAAACAGATGCCCAGGTCGCGCCCGGTTTGCAGGGTGTCGCAGTCCAGCGGCACGGCCTTCATGCGGCCTGCCACCTCCTCCAGTGCCACGTAGTCCACACCGTCCAGGCCCAGCGACACCATGATGCCGCTCTGGCCTTCGTCCAGCGCGCGCACGGCCGCGGCGCCAAAACGCAGCGCCGACAAGCGGTCGAACGATGTGGGACTGCCGCCGCGCAGCAGGTGGCCCAGCACCACCACGCGGGTTTCCTTGCCGGTTCGCTCGGCAATGGCATGGGCCACGCGCTCACCCACGCCGCCCAGGCGTTCGGCATGACCGACCTCTGCCGGCGCCAGCAGCTCGCGGTGGCCGTCAATGGCCTGAGCGCCTTCGGCCACGACCACGATGGAATACAGCCGCCCTTCACTGTCACGGGCGCGCAACTTGGCCTCGATTTTGTCGAGGTCAAAAGGAATTTCCGGAATCAGCACGGCGTGGGCGTTGCCGGCAATGCCGGTGTGCAGGGCGATCCAGCCGGCGTAGCGGCCCATCACCTCCACGACCATCACGCGCTGGTGGCTCTCGGCGGTGCTGTGCAGACGGTCCAGGCACTCGGTGGCAAAACCCACGGCGGTATCGAAACCAAAGGTGGTGAAGGTCTTGTCGAGGTCGTTGTCAATGGTCTTGGGCACACCCACCACACTCAGGCCTTTTTGGTGCAGTGCGTTGGCGATGGTGAGGGAGCCGTCGCCACCAATCGACACCAGGGCATCGATCTCGTGGGTGCCAAAGTAGGCCAGGATTTCGTCCGAGCGGTCAATTTCGCGTACCGTGCCGTCGGGCATGTTGACCGGGAACTTCAACGGATTGCCCTTGTTGGTGGTGCCCAGAATGGTGCCGCCCAAATGGCCAATGCCGCGCACCCGGTCGCGCGTGAGCCGCGCCACGCCGCCTTCCGAGTAGCGCTCCGGAAACAAAATGCCGTTGAAGCCATCGCGAATGCCAAAACAGTCCCAGCCGCGGTTGCTGGCGGCAATCACCACCGACTGGATCACCGCGTTGAGTCCGGGGGCGTCGCCGCCGCCGGTGTTGATGGCAATGCGTTTGATGGGTTTGCTCATGGTTGAATTCCTTGGGGTAACGCAATAAGTCGCCGCTGTTCGCGGGCGCAGGCTCCATTGTGCCGTGAACAGACCTCAGCCCAGCGGCTCCAGACGACCCAATTTGTGCGCCAGCTCCACCGCCGAGTCGACCCCCATCTTTTCAAAAATGTTGGCGCGATGGAACTCGACCGTGCGGGGTGTAATGCCCAGGTGGTCGGCAATGTTCTTGTTGTAATGGCCGCGGATGAGTTCATCAAGCACTTCGCGCTCACGCGGGCTCAAGCTGGCCAGTGCCTGGCGCAGGCGCTGCGTCTCGGAGTCATCCTGCAGCACGGCATTGGCCGCCGCCAGCGCCTGCTGTACACGGTCCACCAGTTCGTTGTCCTGAAACGGTTTTTCCAGAAAGTCCCAGGCGCCCTGTTTGACCGCCGCCACCGCTGACCCAACGTCACCATGGCCGGTCAGGAAAAGCACCGGCCAGGGGCAACCCAGGGCTTTCAGCTGCTCATAGGTGACACTGCCCGTGAGCGGTGCCATGCGCATGTCGAGCAACACCACCGCCTGGCCCCAGTCCCCCTGCAGGGCACGCGCCGCGGCCAAAAATGGCAGGCCACCGTCCCAGGTGGCGCTTTGAAAACCACGCGAGTCAAACAGCCAGGCCAGGCCGTCGCGGATGTCGGGGTCGTCGTCAACAATGTGCACGCGGGGGCGGTTCATGGCAGCTCCTTGCTTTGGCGGGGTTTGGCCAGCGGCAAGGTCACGGTAAAGCAGGCGCCGCCCAGCAGCGGGTCGCGGCTGACCACGATGCGGCCGTGGTGGGCTTCCACGATCGAGCGGCAAATGGCCAGGCCCATGCCCATGCCGCCCTCCTTGCTGCTGACAAAAGCATTGAAAATCGTGGCCTGGGCCTCGCCGCTGACGCCCGGCCCGGTGTCGGCCACGCTCAGCACCGCCATGCCCTGGTCCGGGTCCACGCGCAGTTCCACCCAGACTTGCGGGCGCTGGTCGCCGTGCGGTGCCCAGTCTTGCGCGTTGCCCACCAGGTTGTTGACCAGGTGTTCAAACAGCAACTCGTCCACCTCCACCCAGACCCGCTGGTCGGGCAAGGACCAGGCGGGTGTGGGCGCGTTGTCATCGCCAAACAAGCCCATGACCCGCTGCAGCAATTTGACCAGATCCAGCCTTTGCGGCGACAGCTCGCGGCGGCGCGCAAACGCATTCACGCGCTGAATGATGCCGCCGGCGCGCTCGGCCAGCCGGGCCATGCGTTGCACCACCGGCAACAATTCGGGAAGCTCGATGCTGCCGTCATTGAGCCGATTCAGCAGGCCGTTGGCAAAGCTGCTCAGGGCGCCCAGCGGCTGGTTCAGTTCGTGCGCCAGGGTCGAGGCCACTTCACCCACGGCCACCAGACGGCCCGAGGCTTCCAGCTTTTCCTGCTGCTGCGCGGCCATGCGCTGGCCGCGTTTGCGTTCGCTGATGTCCAGCACCGAACTCATCCAGCCAATCTGCTCCCCGGTTGCGGTATTGAGCGCCGCCTCGTGGATCAGCACATCAATCAGGTGACCGTCGGCGTGCTGGAATTGCACCTCCACGCCTTCGCCGCTGGTGCCTTGCAGCATGATGCCGTCATGCACCCGCTGCAAGGCATCAATCTGCTCGGCCGGCCAGTACGGGAACGGAATGGTGCGGCCAATAAGCTCGGCCGCGCTGTAACCCACCATGCGGCAAAACGCATCATTCACGTACAAAATTTTGCCGCCCAAATCCCAGGCACGCAGCCCGATGGTGACCGAGTTTTCCATGGCCGTGCGCAGCGCCACCTGGGCCTGCAGCAAGGCCTGCACCTGCTGACGCTTGATGAAGTCGCGGCGCAGGGCGTACAGGCTTACCAACATGCCCGACAGAAACAGCAGGGCCACCAAAAAGAAAATGCGCGGCACAGTGGTGGGCTGGGCCTGGGTCAGGGCCACCCGCACAAACAGGTCGGTGCCGGGCAGGTTCAAGGCCGCGCGGTAATCCGTCTCCGGGGTCTCAATCGCCTCGGTGGTGAGCAATTCCACGCGGTGGTCCTGCATGAACCAGGCCGGCAACAAGGCACGCAGCGCCTGGTTCAGTGACACCGCCACCAGGTAATTGCCGGCAAACTGGCCGCGGTCAAAAAAGGGCACGGCCAGCCACACCACATCGTTCGGGATGCCCTTGCTGTCGAGCATCAGGCCGGCATAGGCAGCGCGGCGCAGGCCCTGGCTGGTGCTCTGCATCAGGGCCAATGCCTCGGCGTTGTCGGCGTGGGCATCCCAGTCAATCGACCAGCGCTCGGGGCCCACGCGCGGGTTGCTCAGCTGCCCCGCGCCAATCCAGCCGCTGGACAAAATAACCCCCGGCTCACGCCACAGCAAACCTGCTTTGAGCTCCGGTGATTGCTCCTGCAGCGTAGCGCCCACTCCGGTGCCCTGTTGCACCGCTTGGCGCGACAGCACCAGCAAATCGTCTTCAAGGCGGCGAAAGTGAAATTGCACGCTTTGTTCCAGCCACTGGGCTTCGGCGGCACGTCGGCGCGCGGCTTCTTCGTCTTCAAAATTGTTCAGGTAAAGCAGCAGGGTGACCACCGACCCCAGCAACAAGGCCAGCAAGCCCAGCAACCACCACAGCGCAAGCCGGTTGCGCCCTCCCGTGCGCGCCGCAGACTGTTGCAGCAGGGCGAAGTCAAAGCTGACGTCAGCGGGCGAGGCGGCAGCAGAATGCAGGGCGGACGCGCCCATGTCAGGTGATCACCCACCGTGTGCAGGCGGCAAACGGCGCATGTGGCGGCCTGTGGTGGTGAGATTTGGGCTGCATCGGGTGCAATCGGACGGTACCTTGAATTCTTTGAAAATCAGTATAGCCCAGCACTTTCCCGCCGGGTCAGTGGGTTTACCATGATGACACACCATGCCTGACGCACATCAAATCCCTCTTCCCCAGCGTTTCAGACCCGGCGCCGGAAAAACCCTGATGACGGCCATCGTCACCGTCGGACGCGGTGGCTTTGAGCAACTGGTGCCGATGCAGGTTCCGGTGCCGGTGCCCGGCCCGGGCGAGGTGCTGCTGCAGGTGCTGGCCTCCAGTGTCAACAACACCGACATCAACACCCGCCTGGGCTGGTACGACGCGGCGGTCACCGGCTCGACCCAGAGCCTGGCGGCGACCCCGGCAATTGATGCCGCCGGACGCCAGAGCGGCGGCTGGCACGGCCCCAGCCCCTTTCCCTTCATTCAGGGCACCGACTGCTGTGGCCGGGTGGTGGCCATGGCGCCCGGCCTTGACCCCGGCCTGATGGGCCGGCGCGTGCTGGTGCGGCCCTGCATGCGACCCCATGGCTTCGAAAGCTGGGACAACGTCTGGCTGGGCTCTGACCTGGATGGGGCGTTTGCGCAATATGTCAAGGTGCCGGCCTCGGAGGTGTTGGCCGTGCACAGCGACTGGTCCGATGCCGAACTGGGCGTCATCCCCTGCGCCTTCGGCACGGCCGAAAACATGCTACACCGCGCCGGGGTCAGCGCGCGCCAGCATGTGCTGGTCACGGGCGCGTCGGGCGGCGTCGGTGTGGCCACGGTGCTGTTGGCAAAACGCCGCGGCGCTGTGGTGACTGCCATCACCACAGGCGGCAAAATGGCGCAGCTGCAGGCCATTGGCGCCGACCAGGTGCTTGAGCGTGCCGACAATGTGCTGGCCTGCCTTGGCCATGAGAGCGTTGATGTGGTGGTTGACAATGTGGCGGGCAGCGCTTTCCCGGACCTGCTGACGGTGCTCAAGCGGGGCGGTTGCCATGTGACGTCGGGCGCCATTGCGGGCCCTTTGGTCACGCTCGACATGCGCGTGCTGTACCTGAAAAACCTGAGCCTGCTCGGCTGCACGGCATGGGCCGAGCCGGTCTTTCCAAACCTGATCCGCTACATCGAACACAATGCGTTTCGGCCGCTGCTGGCCCGCAGCTTCACGCTCGACCGGATTGACCAGGCGCAACGCGAATTCCTAAAGAAAGAGCATGTCGGCAAGATTGGCCTGTTGCCATTCGTAACCAGGCAAGCGGAGCCAGGCATCCACCCAAGATGACCATCATCGGACTGACGCGCCGGCAATATTGGTGTACCCTTAAAGTCATTCATCCACCCATGTTGAGGAGTCCGTCATGCGCATTCGCAGTCTTTTGTTGATTTTGGTCCTCACACTTATTGCCGCCTTCACGGCGCTCAACTGGAGCGTTTTTCTGTCCGACACGCCCCTCTCCCTGGGCGTCAGCACAGTGCAGGCGCCGCTGGGCCTGATCATGCTGGGTCTGCTGATTTTTGTGGTGGCCTACTGCCTGGTCTATGTGCTCTACCTGCAGTCCAACGTGCTCATGGACACACGGCGCAACGCCAAGGAGCTGCAGACCCACCGCGAGCTGGCCGACAAGGCCGAGGCCTCGCGGTTTACCGAACTTCGCGGCTTTGTGGAGGCCGGCCTGAAGCAGGGCGCCGAACAGAACAAGGCGGCGCAGCAGGCCGTGATGGCCCGGCTTGACGCACTGGAGAACAGCCTGCGCACCAGCGTGGAGCAGTCAGGCAACTCGCTCAGCGCCTACATTGGTGAGCTCGAAGACCGCCTGACACCAGACAAGAACGCGCCTGCCGCATTGCGATAAACCGGGTCGTTAACCAGAAAATTCAGCCTTCCAAAAACTCATAAGGCATATCAAACTTGATTGATATGCTTGACTTATGGGACTCAATGTAACAAAATACATTTGTGCAAAAGTAATTTACCTGCTTTTCTCACGCACAACATCCCCCGCAATCGCGCTTTTAAACACCCCGGTGTGATGCCCGTTGCGGTGCTGTTTGTATTGAATTTTGAATTCCCAAGGAGTCACCATGAACCACTTCCCCAAACTCTCTTTGACCGTGCTGGCCGCCGTCGTCACCCTGGCAGCCTGCGGCAAGAAGGAAGAGCCAGCAACACCCGCGGCAACGGCTGAAACGGCCGTGACCCAGGCCTGCGGCAAGGTCACGGTGGCCAACATGAACTGGCAGTCGGCCGAGGTGTTGGCCCACATTGACAAGCTCATCCTGAGCAGCGGTTACGGTTGCGACGTGGAGCTGGTGCCCGGCGACACCATGCCCACGCTCACCGCCATGATGGAAAAAGGCAAGCCCGACGTGGCCCCGGAGGCCTGGATCAACGCGGTGCGTCAACCGCTGGATGCGGCGGTCAAGGAAGGCCGTTTGCATTACGCCGCCGAGTCGCTGAAAGACGGTGGCGTGGAGGGCTGGTGGATTCCCAAATACCTCGCCGACGCTCATCCCGAGATCAAGACCATTGACGATGCCCTGAAACAACCCAAACTGTTCCCGGCCCCTGAAGTCAAGGACCGTGGCGGCATTTACAACTGCCCGGCCGGCTGGAACTGCCAGCTCACCACGGGCGCCGCCTTCAAGGCCTGGGGTGCCGCCAAAAAAGGCTTTGTGCTGGTCAACACCGGTTCGGCCGCCGGACTGGACGGCTCGATTGCCAAGGCCTATGAGCGCAAGCAGGGCTGGCTGGGTTACTACTGGGCGCCAACGTCCATCCTGGGCAAGTACGAGATGGTCAAGCTTGACGCCGGCGTGCCTTTTGACAAGGCAGGTTTTGAAAGCTGCAATACCAAGGCCGATTGCGACAAACCCGTCAAGACGGACTGGGCCAAAGCCGAGGTATTTACCGTGGTCACGGACCGTTTCAAGAAGGCCGGGGGCCCAGCCATCGGCTACCTGGAAGCGCGCAGCTGGCGCAACGACACGGTGAATCAGTTGCTGGCCTGGATGAGCGACAACCAGGCTACCGGTGAAGACGGCGCCAAGTACTTTTTGAAATCCCGACCAGAGATCTGGACCGCCTGGGTCAGTCCGGACGTGGCCGAAAAAGTCAAAGCCAGCCTTTGAGTGCCATGAGTACCCTGATCGAATTCCCCACCATGGGCGCCGAGCAGCTCAGCAGCCTGCGGCGCTTCATTGACGGGGGTTTCCGGACGTTCTCACGCGAATACGGCGAAACGCTGGAGCGCCTGTTTGACCCGCTGCGCGAGTTCCTGATCTTCTCGGAGCGCCTCATGACCCAGTCACCCTGGCCGGTGGTGATCGGCGCGATTGCCCTGATCGCCTGGCTCGCCTCGCGCTCCTGGAAGATCACGCTCGGCACCGTGCTGACGCTGCTCGCCATTGGTTACTTTGGCATGTGGATCGACACCATGAAGACGATCTCGATGATCTTTGTCTGCACCGTGGTGGCACTGGCCGTGGGCCTGCCGATTGGCATTGCCATGAGCCGCTGGGACCGGCTGCAACGCGCCATCAATCCGGCGCTGGATGTGATGCAGACCATGCCGAGCTTCGTCTATCTGATTCCGGTGGTGATGCTGCTGGGCATTGGCCGGGTTGCGGGCATGATCGCGGTGGTGGTCTATGCCATTCCGCCGGTGATCCGCTTCACCAACCTCGGTATCCGGCTGGTCAGCACCGACCTGCTGGAGGCCGCTGACGCCTTTGGTGCCTCGATGTGGCAAAAAATGTTCAAGGTGCAGCTGCCGCTGGCCTTGCCGACCATCATGGCCGGCATCAACCAGACCATCATGTTGTCGCTCGCCATGGTGGTGATTGCCTCGATGATCGGTGTGCAGGGCCTGGGCCAACCGGTGCTCAAGGCCATTGCCAACCAGTACTTCACCATGGGCATGTTCAACGGCCTGGCCATTGTCGGCATTGCGATCATTTTTGACCGCGTCTCGCAAACCTACGGCAAGCGGCTGCAGAAACACCTGGAGGTGGTGCATGGCTGAGGACCTGACCCAAACATCCACCGCCAGCTCAGGGCCGGACAGCGTCCCCAGCAATGCAGTCAACATCTCGATCAAGCACCTGTACAAAATCTTCGGCCCGAATCCGGGCCAGCACCTGGCTGCGGTGCAGCAAGGCATGAGCAAGCAGGAACTGCGCGACGTGCATGGCCACGTGCTGGGCCTGCGCGACATCAATATCGACATGCCCGGCGGCGGCATTCAGGTGGTGATGGGGCTGTCGGGCTCGGGCAAAAGCACATTGATCCGGCACATCAACAGGCTGATCGAGCCCACCGCCGGCGAGCTCTGGGCCGGTGAGCAGAACGTGATGGCCATGAGCCCGCGTGAGCTGCGCCATTTCCGGCGCGAACGCACCGCCATGGTGTTCCAGAACTTTGCCCTGTTTCCACACCTCACGGTGCAGGAAAACACCGAATACGGTCTGCAGGTGCAGCACGTGAGCCACAAAAAGCGCCAGGAAGCAGCTGCGCGCTGGATCGAGCGCGTGGGCCTCAAGGGCTACGAAGACAGTTACCCCAACCAGCTCTCGGGCGGCATGCAGCAGCGCGTGGGCCTGGCCCGCGCGCTGACCAACGACGCGCCCATCTTGCTGATGGACGAGGCTTTTTCGGCGCTCGACCCGATGATCCGCAGCGACATGCAGTCGGTGCTGCTGGACTTGCAGCAGGAGCTGGGCAAAACCATTGTCTTCATCACCCACGACCTCGAAGAAGCCTTGCGCCTGGGCGACCGCATAGCCATCCTGCGCGACGGCGAAGTCATTCAACAAGGCACCGGACAGCAAATCGTGCTCAAGCCCGCGGACGACTACATCAGCAGCTTTATCAAAGACGTGAATCGCGGCCGCGTCATCCGCTGCCGCACGCTGATGACCCCCGGCATCACGGTGGACGGACCCAGCGTCGATGCCAATCTGGTGCTTGAAGAAGTGGCGCGCGTGCTCAGCGCCGAGGGCAAGGATGCCGCCAACGTGACCAACAGCCGCGGCAAGCTGCTGGGCAGCATCACGATGAGCGACCTGATCGCCGCGATGGTGCCGCCCAAGACCGAAGAGGCCACGTAAACCGCTGCCACACGCCCGCAAGCTGAGCAGCTTCCGGGCCATTCTGCCGGATCACTCACACGAGCCATGCCGGCCCAGGCCCAGCCGTTGGCTGGCCCCTTCATCACAGGAGACCCCCATGACCGCAATGCCATCCACCGCCCAACTGACGATTGCAACCCGCAGCCCCCTGGTGCTGGCCACCGACCTTGACGGCACCATGCTGGCCGGCACCCAGGACATGCGCCGGCGCCTGCGCGACCTGTTCAGCGGCGCCCTGGCCGGCGCCCGGCTGATTTACGTCACCGGGCGCGGGCTGGAGTCGATCATTCCGCTGCTGAGCGACTCGACGCTGCCCCAGCCCGACTACATCATTGCCGACGTCGGCGCCACCGTGCTGCATGGCGACCTGCGCCCGGTGGACCCGATGCACCACAACATCGCCGCGCGCTGGCCCGGCTCGCAGGCGGTATTGCAGCAGCTGGCCCGGTTTCCTGCGCTGCAGCGCCAGACGGTGCCGCAGGAGCGGCGCTGCTCGTTCTTCATCAGCGAGGGTGGCATCAGCGCCGAGCTGCGCGCGGCCGTGGAAGCACTGGACTGCGACCTGCTGTGGTCGGCCGGTCGTTATCTGGACGTGTTGCCGCGCGGTGTCAACAAGGGCAGCAGTTTGCGTGAGCTGGCCGCCACGCAGGGCTTTGACCTTGAAAGCATCGTGGTGGCGGGCGACACGCTCAACGACCTGTCGATGTATGCCACTGGCTTCAAGGGCATTGTGGTCGGCGGCGCCGAGCCCGCGCTGATCGAGCGCGTGCGCAAAATGCCGCGCGTCTTCATTGCCAAGGACGAGGGCTGCGGCGGCATCCTGAAAGGACTGGCGCACCACGGCGTGGAAATTGAAAGCACGCCCAGGGCGCAGCGCCGCATGGACGAACGCGGTGAGGCAGACCTGGTCATGGTCTACCACCGCCCGCCCTTCGACGAGGTGCTCGAAGACGGCGTGCTCAGGCACAAGCGGCCCAAAAGCCCGAACGGCATCATCCCGACGCTGCTCGGTTTTTTTGCCGGCGCGCGCCAAGGCTCATGGGTGGCCTGGTCGATGCAGGACAACCGCACCCCCGAGGGCTTTGTGCGGCATGTGCCGGTGGACAAAAAACATTACCCCAATCTCAAGGTTGCGCGCATCGCCTTGACCGCCGAAGACGTGGATACCTTTTACAAGAAGTTTTCCAAAGAGGCCTTCTGGCCGATCATTTTTTCGTTCCCCGACAAGGCCGAGTTCAACCAGGCGCACTGGGAATGTTTTCTGGATGTCAACCGCATCTTTGCCGAGCAAACCGCACGCGAGGCAGCCGAGGGCGCGGTGGTCTGGATCCATGATTACAACCTGTGGATGGTGCCGGCCTTTCTGCGCCCGCTGCGGCCCGATTTGCGCATTGCATTTTTTCACCACACGTCTTTTCCATCGAGCGACATCTTCAACATCCTGCCCTGGTACCGCGAGATCATCGGCAGCCTGCTGCAGTGCGATTACGTCGGCTTTCACATCCCGCGCTACGTCGAGAATTTTGTCGACGCGGTGCGCTCATACACGCCGGTGGAGGTGCTCGAATCCGTGCCCTGCGCGCCGCGCTTCATCACCTACGGCTGCGCCCTGGGCGTCGACAGCATGACCTCGGCCATCGAGGTCGGCGGGCGGCGCGTCCGGTTGGGCGCGCACCCGGTGGGCATTGACGTGGGCCTGATCGACGACATTGTCGCCAAGCCTGCGGTGCAAAAAAAGATCGCCCGCATCAGCGCCCTGCTTGACGGCGCCAAGGGCATTGTTTCGATCGAGCGGCTCGACTACGTCAAGGGGTCGCTGGAAAAACTGCAGGCCTTCGAGCGCCTGCTTGAGCAGCACCCGGAGCTGATCGGCGGCGTGACGCTGCTCAACATCATTACCCCGGCCGCGCCGGGAATGGAGATCTACGAGACCCTGCGCACCGAGGTGGACCGCATTGTGGGCCGCATCAACGGGCGATTTTCGACGCTCGAATGGACCCCCGTGCGCTATTTCTACCGCTCGCTGCCGTTCGAGGACGTGGTGGCGCACTACGCCGCCTGCGACGTGGCGTGGATCACCCCGCTGCGCGACGGCCTGAACCTGGTCGCCAAGGAATTTGTCGCCACAAAAAAAGCCACCGGCACGCCGGGCGTGCTGATTTTGTCGGAGTTCGCCGGTGCGGCGGTCGAACTGCACGGCGCGCTGCTAACCAACCCCTACGACGCCAATTCGATGTCAAAGGTGTTGCACCAGGCGCTCACCATGGGCGCCGACGAGCGCGCCTACCGCTGCCAGCGCATGGCCGCCATCGTGGCCGACAACGACGTGGCGCAATGGGGTGATGAATTCATGCGCGCGGTGCAGGCGGCCTGAGCCTGACCGTGCTTTCATTCTTTTTAGACAAAGGACTCTCATGTTGAATTTGAAAAAATGGTCGCGCGCCCTGATGGCGCTCACGCTGGTGGCATCGACAGCTGCCCTGCAGGCCCGCGAGATGGTGAGCGTGGCCAGGGCCGAGATCAACATGCGCGCAGGCGCCGGCACACACACCGCCGCGTTGTGGACGCTCGCCCGCGGCTACCCGCTGGAGGTCACCGGCCGCCAGGGCAAGTGGCTCAAGGTGCGCGACTTCGAAAACGACACCGGCTGGGTGTACCGCCCGCTGGTGGGCAAAACACCCCATGTGGTGGTCAAGTCGCGCGTGGCCAATCTGCGCAGTGCGCCCGGTACCCGCAGTCGCATTCTTGGCAAGGCTGATCACGGCGAAGTGCTGCGCACGCTGGAACATCGCAATGACTGGGTCAGGGTGCAGCGCGAGGGCGGGCTCAAGGGCTGGATCGCGCGCCGGCTGCTCTGGGGCTGGTAAATGCGCGATCCTGGCATGACCGACCTGGTGGTTGTGGGCCTGGCCTATTTTGAGGTGTTCGTGCCGCCGCACGCCCGTCCGGCACCCGGTGAAGAGGTGTTTGTCGATGGCATGACGCTGGCCCTGGGCGGTGCGCTCAAC
>JBASJO010000279.1:0-2390 GCA_049655365.1 Rhodoferax sp.
GGCTTACAGCTGGGCCGATCTGCTCGCGCTGGGTGTTGTCAAGCAGCTGCTGGTGACACCCAAGCAGGTTGGGCTGGAAGGCGGCGGTGAACCCTTCATTGAGCTTTGGTTTGGCGACCTCAACCACCCCGACCTCAGCATGAGCCTGCTCGGCAAGCAGGGCAGCGAGAACCTGCGTTCGCGCCTCAATGAGGGCGACCATGCCTTTTTTGTCATCCGCACGGCGGGGAGGGAGTCCTTCAAAGGTTCGGGCTTTGTGCGCGGCGGCATTTACGACCGGGTGCAGGTCAAGCAGGGCGCCGAATCCTATACCTTTCGCGACCTCGACTACCTCAACCTGTACGGCATCGAGGCTGCGGGCGCGCCCAGCAGCACCGAGTCGGGCATTTTCATCATCCGCGCCGGTTCTTTCTCGGCAGCTTTCCCCTGGAAACTGGCTTTTCTGGGTAACCGCGTCGACCGGGCCACCGGCCACCGCAGTTTTGCCAACTTTGAAGCCAAGTACTGGCTGGCCGACGAATTGCTCGAAGGCGGCCGCCCTACGGTGGTCGAGCCTGACGCCCCGTGGGTACGCATCTGGAAAACGCGCGCGCTTGAAATCGGCCTGTTTGCCTTTCTGCTGGTCGCGGTGACCGTGGTGTACGCCTTGCGCGAGCGCCTGACCCGGCTGTCCACGCACAAGAACAAATGGCCAGTGAATGGCTTCAAATACACCGCCTGGGCGTTGAGCATTGTGTTTGTCGGGTTTGGCGTGATGGCGCAGCCCTCCATTACCCAGGTGCTGACCTGGTTTCATGCGCTGCTGTTCCAGTGGACCTGGTCGCTGTTTTTGTCCGACCCGTTCATCTTCCTGTTCTGGATCTTCATCATCGTCACCGTGTTCCTGTTTGGCCGCGGCCTGTTCTGCGGCTGGATGTGCCCGTTTGGCTCCTTGTCCGAGGCCATCTTCAAGGTGGGCCGCGTGCTGGGCCTGAAACGCTGGCAAAAACCGGTGCCGCAAGCGCTGCACGACAAGCTCAAATGGCTCAAGTACGCCATCTTCTTCGGCCTGCTGGCGGTGTCGATGTTCTCGATGGGGCTGGCCGAGGTGCTGTCCGAAGTCGAGCCCTTCAAGACCACCTTCCTGGTGGGTGTGATGAACCGCAGTTGGCCTTATGGTCTGTTTGTGGCGGTGCTGTTCGGGCTGTCGCTGTTCATTGAGCGGCCCTACTGCAAGTACATCTGTCCGCTGGGCGCGGCGCTGGCCATGCCGAGCACCTTTCGCTGGTTCGGCCTCAAGCGCAAGCAGGACTGCAACAGTTGCAAGGCTTGTGCGGTGGGCTGTGGCGCCCAGGCCATCGACGCTGACGGCCGCATTGACCACCGCGAATGCCTGCACTGCCTGGACTGCATGGTGCTGTACACCGACCCCAAAGGTTGCCCACCGCTGGCCAAAGAGCGCAAGCGCCGTGAGCGCGATGGCCTGCTGATCACGCCGATCGGACGCGACGGTTATTACATCCCGATCGACGCGGTGCCGGCCATCAGTGCCAAGGTGGCGCAAGGCCCCGATCCGCGCATGCCCACGGCGCCGGCGGTACCGCGCTACGCCGCCGGTCACCGTGGCCTGGGTTGGCTGCTGGCCGAGTTGCGTGACCACATCTGGCCCTGGAGCCGCGACGGCTGGAAAACCCAGCGCGCCATGCAAATAGCAGGCTTCTCACTGGCCATTGCCGCCAGCGTGGCCTGGGTACTGACCGCCAGCGGGCGCCTGTCCGAGAGCGCCATCATTGGCTGGTGGTTTGGCTGGAGCGTTTATGAAGTGCTGATCCGCATGAATGGCAAGCGCTATGTCAAGGACGGCCCCTGGTGGCAGGCCCGCTACCGTGAAGCCAACTGGATGGACATGCTGAGCTATGTGGGTTTCAAGAATCTGCTGATCGGCGCCACGCTGTTCCTGGCCTTGAAAGCTCTGGGGATGCTGTCTTGATTGTGATGCTGAATCTGCGCCAGCTGGTGCTGGCTTGCCTGCTCTTGTGCTGCACCCCGCTGTGGGCTGCAGTCTGGCGGGTGCAGCCCGGGCAGGATGTGCAGGCGGCCATCAACCAGGCTGCCGCTGGCGATGTGGTGGAGGTCGAGCGCGGTTTTTATGACCAGAACCTGCGCATTGACAAGCCCATGACACTGCGCGGCCTGAATCGCCCGACGCTCAGTGGCGGGCAGCGCGGTGACACTATCCGCGTGACGGCAACCGATGTTGTCATCGAAGGCCTGATCGTGCGCGACTCAGGTACCGAGTTGGTGAACCAGCATGCCGGCATCTACCTCCAGCCCGGCGCGCACCGGGCCGTGGTGCGTGACTGTGTGCTGGTGTACAACCTGTTTGGCCTGTGGATCGAGAAGGTCAACGA
>JBASJO010000280.1:0-1555 GCA_049655365.1 Rhodoferax sp.
TTTATCGAGTGGATCGAGATCAGCTACATTGCGGTGCCGCTGTTTTTGCCAATTTTGCTGGCGCAGGGGGTTGACCCGGTGTGGCTGGCCATGTTGATCACCCTCAATCTGCAGTCCTCATTTTTGACGCCTCCTTTTGGCTGGGCCTTGTTTTACCTGAAAGGCGTGGCGCCAGTGGGTATCTCGATCAAGGACATTTACAAAGGGGTATTGCCTTTCATTGCCATGCAGGGTCTCGCGCTGGTGATTTTGTTCAAGTTTCCCCAGGTGGCATTGTGGTTGCCCCAGGCCATCGGCTGGTAAGCCTCAATAAGGGCATTTGTATGGAACTGTTTGACAACTACAGCATGGCCTGGCTGCTCGGGCTGGCGCTGGCTTTGCTGGCGACCGGCGTGGTGGCGGGCATCTTGGCCGGGCTGCTTGGGGTGGGCGGTGGCATTGTCATCGTGCCGGTGCTCTACCACCTGTTCACGCTGTTGGGCGTTGACGAATCGGTGCGCATGCACGTCACGGTGGGCACCTCGCTGGCCACCATCATTCCGACGTCCATCATGTCGTCGCGGGCGCACCGCATGCGCGGCAGCCTGGACATGGCCTTGCTGAAAAAGCTCATGCCGTCGGTGGTGGTGGGGGTGTTGGTGGGTTCGGTGCTCAGCGGCTTTCTCAGCGGCCAGGTATTGACAGCGGTGTTTGCGGTGATGGCGCTGCTGGTGGCGATCAACATGGCGTTCAAACGCGACGGTTTTTCTTTGGGTGACGGCCTGCCGGGGCCGGTGGGCACGTCCCTGATCGGTGGCGCCATTGGCGGCATTTCCACGCTCATGGGCATCGGTGGCGGCACCCTGAGTGTGCCAATTTTGAACGCCTTTCGCACACCCATGCACACCGCTGTGGGCACCGGGGCAACGCTGGGCATGGTGATCAGTTTGCCCGGGGCCTTGGGCTTTCTGATCAACGGTTTGGGGGTGCCCAACCTGCCGCCAGCCAGTGTGGGGTATGTCAATTTGCTGGGCATGGCCCTGATCGTGCCGGCCACCATGGTGACCACGTCCTGGGGCGCCCGGCTGGCCCATGCCATTGATGCTCGGCGTTTGCGCCAGGTGTTTGCCCTGTTCCTGACCCTGACCTCGCTGCGCATGTTTTACGGCTTGCTGGGTTGATGCCTGCGGCAACTTCATTAATCAGTTTGGGTCAGAGCACGTCGCTGCGCGAGTGATTTGACCCGCAAGTTTTCAAGTTTTTCCAAGGAGACTCCCATGATTCACACACGCACCGCCCTGGGCGGCATGCAGGTAGCCCCCCACCACCTGGCGGCGCAAGCGGGCCGCGATGTGCTGCGCGACGGCGGCAACGCGGTCGAGGCCATGGTGGCGGCAGCCGCCGCGATTGCCGTGGTTTATCCGCACATGAACGCCCTGGGTGGCGATGGCTTCTGGCTGATCCATGAGCCGGGCAAACCCCCGGTGGCCATTGACGCCTGCGGCTTTGCGGCCGGTCTGGCGGATCGGGCCTTTTATGACGGCCTGGACGCGATTCCATCACGCGGCCCCAAAGC
>JBASJO010000281.1:0-2291 GCA_049655365.1 Rhodoferax sp.
ATCGGCTGCCGGGCCGCTGTCGGGGTTGCCAGCCTTCCTGGCAACGCGCCCGTCGAAATCCAGCTTGTCGCCATCATTGCCAAGCTTGGTTAATGTAAATACAATAACCTAATGCGGATCACCTTTGACCGTGTCAAGCGGGACAAAACTTGGGAAGATCGCGGCTTGGCATTTGAGGATGCGGCTGTGGTTTTTGCGGGTGTGACGCTGGAAGTCGAAGACACGCGCGAGAACTATGGTGAAACGCGTGTCATCTGCTACGGCTGCCTGCAAGGCCGAATGGTCGTGGTGGGTTACACACCGCGCGGCGCGGATCGCCACGTATTCAGCATGAGGAAAGCCAATGAACGCGAACAAAAGCGCATCGCACCCTACCTTGAAGTCTGATTTGGCGCGCGTGGATGCGCACGTTTTGAACGACGATGACTATGACGCGCTTCCAGAACTCACCGACGCAATGCTTGCGCGCGCCAAAGTCAACAAGGGAGGCCGCCCAATGTCGAGTAACCCGCGCAAGTTGATCTCATTGCGGCTTCCGTCTGATGTGATCGAGCGTTGGAAAGCCACGGGAGCAGGCTGGCAAACCCGCATGGCTGAGCGTTTGAGTCAGACTCTATGAAACATTTGTCAATGTCCCTTCCCTCCAAAGTCAAACTGGTCGAAGTCGGCCCCCGTGACGGCCTGCAAAACGAGAAAAACCTGGTGCCGGCCGCGGTCAAGATCGAGCTGGTGCACCGGCTGCAAGCCGCTGGCCTGACAGAGATCGAAGTCACCAGCTTTGTGTCGCCCAAATGGGTGCCGCAGATGGCCGACAACGCCGAAGTCATGGCGGGTATTGCGCGAAAAGAAGGCGTGCGCTATTCGGTGCTGACGCCCAACCTCAAGGGCTTTGAGGCCGCCTTGGCTTCAAAGCCCGACGAGATCGTGGTGTTTGGCGCCGCCAGCGAGGCCTTCAGCCAGAAGAACATCAACTGCAGCATTGCCGAGAGCATTGAGCGCTTTGCGCCGGTCGTCGCAGCAGCGCGTGACGCGGGCATTTATGTGCGCGGCGCCATGAGCTGCAGCGTGGGTTGCCCGTACGAGGGCGAGGTGGCGCCTGAGCGGGTGGGCTACCTGGCCGGTCTCATGAAGGGGATCGGCGTGCAGCATGTGGGGGTGGCTGACACCATTGGCGTGGGCACGCCGCTCAAGGTGCAGCGCGCGGTGGAAGCCACGCTCAAGCATTTCGACCTCAACGATATCTCCGGCCACTTTCACGACACCTACGGTCAGGCGCTGGCCAATACCCTGATCTGCCTGCAAATGGGCGTGTGGCAGTTCGACACCTCGGTGGCCGGTTTGGGCGGCTGCCCCTACGCCAAAGGCGCCACCGGCAATGTGGCGACCGAAGACGTGGTCTATATGCTGCACGGCATGGGCATCGAGACCGGCATCGACCTGGACTTGCTGATTGATGCCGGCCAGTTCATCAGCGACTTTCTGGGTCGGGCGACCAACTCACGCGCGGGCAAGGCGCTGTTCACCAAGCGGCAGGCTTGATGTGCGGTGCTGAGTTGAAACCCCTGCCCGAAGGCATGCAGCGGGTGGCGCGCGCCTTGCAGGACAAGGGCCACCCACACCCGCCCGTGCTGCTCGACGATGCCGCCCGCACCGCGCAACAGGCCGCCGACGTGCTGGGTGTGGCGCTGGGGCAGATTGCCAAGAGCATCATTTTCAAGCGCAAGCCCGATGCCGCCGCCGTGTTGGTGATCACCTCGGGCGACCGCCGTGTGGACGAAGCCAAGGTGCAGGCGCTGGTCTGTGTGGACGGGCAAAAGCTCGGCCGTGCCGATGCGGAGTTTGTCAAGGTGAGCACGGGTTTTTCCATCGGCGGCGTTTCGCCGGTCGGGCATGCAGTGGCACCTGTCACCCTGATTGACCGCGACCTGCTGCGTTTTGACGAAATATGGGCGGCCGCCGGGCATCCGCATGGCGTCTTCAGGTTGCAGCCGGCAGACCTGGTGCATTTGACCGGTGCGCCCGTGGTGGATGTGACGGCAGGAGAAATCCCTTGAGTCCCGACCCAAAAGTCATGAAATTTCTGGCCGCCAGCGCCAGGCACCTCCGCGCCAGCGAACAAAGCTTTGCCCAGACCGTGCCATCGCCCTGCGTGTCGGTGTGCCAAATGGATGAAGCCACCGGCTTGTGCCAGGGCTGTTTGCGAACCCTGGAGGAAATTGGCCAGTGGGGCAATGCCGATGACACCTTCAAGCGCGTCGTCTGGACCCGAATCGAGGCGCGCCTGACCGAGT
>JBASJO010000282.1:0-2680 GCA_049655365.1 Rhodoferax sp.
CTCGGTCTGCAACAGCCCCTGAGCGTTCCACACCACAACCCCCCCATTGAACAGCCCGGCCAACAATGACTCCTGGCGTAAAAAATCTTGCAACGCGGGCGCATCTTTCTGCAGCTCAGGGGTGATCTGCAGGGCCGCCGCCTGTAGCGCGGCGATCCGGTTGTCCAGCCCGTGATTCACCTCGGACGTCAGCAAACGCAAGGCCGAGCGCTGTTGCGCACCGGTGTAGGTGAGCAGCTCCTGGCGCAATAGGTTTTTGGTGTAGAAACCCAGAACCCCAAAGCCAAAAACAACGATCAGCAGCGTCAGCAAGGTGATCCGGGTTTTGAGCGACTGCGGCGAGAAACGATGAAACAGCATGGTTTAAGATGATTTTTACCAAGGCCTGCAAAAAAAATCAACTCAGCAAAAAGAGTCGTAATGGTAAGTGATAAACCGCCCGATGCCCCTGCAAACCCTGGGCTTGAACGCGCCACGACACAATTCGCGCATGAATGCTTTCACGCCCATCAGCCAGCCCGTGCAGATCACGTCAATCGGTCTGGGCTGGAACAACCATTTTTTCCGCCTTGGGCCGGACTTTTACACCGCGCTAGCGCCGCAGGCCTTACCCGAGCCCTACTGGGTGGGCCGCTCAACGACTGTGGCAGAGGTTCTGGGTTTGACCGCCACAGAATTGGAAACCGACGCGCTGTTGCAGGCACTGGCAGGCAACCAGCCCATCAGCGGCACGCAACCGCTGGCCAGTGTCTACAGCGGCCATCAGTTCGGTCACTGGGCCGGGCAGTTGGGCGACGGCCGGGCGTGCTTGCTGGGCGAGGCCAATGGCCTGGAGGTGCAGCTCAAGGGCTCGGGCTCGACGCCTTACTCGCGCATGGGCGACGGCCGTGCCGTGTTGCGCAGCAGCATCCGCGAATTTTTATGCAGCGAGGCCATGCATGGGTTGGGGATACCGACCACGCGGGCGCTGTGCGTGGTGGGCTCCGACGAAGAAGTGGCGCGCGAGAGCCTGGAGACCGCCGCCGTGGTGACCCGGGTCGCCCCCAGCTTCATTCGTTTTGGCCATTTTGAACACTTTGCCGCGCGCAAGCAGTTACCGCAGCTCAAAACGCTGGCCGACTACGTCATCAGCCGCTATTACCCGGACTGTCAGACGGCCAGCACCCTGGGCGCCAACCCGTATGCCAATTTGCTGCAGCAGGTGACCGAACGCACGGCCGTGATGCTGGCGCACTGGCAGGCGGTGGGTTTTTGCCATGGGGTCATGAACACCGACAACATGAGCATTCTGGGCCTGACCATCGACTACGGCCCGTTCCAGTTCCTCGACGCCTATGACCCGGGCCACATCTGCAACCACACCGACCGCGGTGGCCGCTACGCCTTTGCGCGCCAACCCGACATTGCCCACTGGAACCTGTACGCACTGGCCCAGGCCTTGATGCCGCTGATCGAAGACCAGGCGCTGGCCTTGCAGGCGCTGGACACTTACAAACCGATATTTACAAGCCACTGGCTGCGATTGATGCGCGCCAAGCTGGGCCTGACTCCGGGTATCGACAGCGCCGACCCGCAAGCAGATCAAGCCCTTGTCAACGACCTGCTGGCGCTGCTGGCACAAGACCGGGTCGACTACACCTTATTCTGGCGCCGTCTGAGCCAGGCGGTGGCCAGCCAGCAATTTGCGCCGGTACGCGACCTGTTTCTGGAGCGCGCGGGTTGGGACGCCTGGCTGCTGCGTTATTCAGCGCGGCTGGCCGGGCTTGACACCCAGCAGGCAGCTGACCTGATGCGCAGCACCAACCCCAAATATGTGCTGCGCAACTACCTGGGTGAACTGGCCATCGAGGCCGCCAAGACCAAGGACTTTTCCGTGGTGGCCCATTTGCTGGCCTTGCTGGAGCGCCCTTTCGACGAACACCCCGCATTCGACTCGTATGCCGGCCTGCCGCCCGACTGGGCCAGCCGGATCGAGATCAGCTGCAGTTCCTGACATAAGCCCCGGAAAAAGGACAAAACCATGACATACCCCATCCAGAAAACCGACGCCGAATGGCAAGCCATCTTGCAGGCCAAGGGCGCCGAACCCGTGGCTTACCAGGTCACGCGCCACGCCGCCACCGAGCGCCCGTTCAGCGGCAAATACGAAGCCCTGAAAGCCGACGGCAGCTACCACTGCATCTGTTGCGACGCCAAGCTGTTTGACTCAGGCACCAAGTTCAACGCGCACTGCGGCTGGCCCAGTTTTTCCCTGGCTGTGCCGGGTGCCATTACCGAGATCACCGACCGCAGCCTGGGGCTAACGCGGGTAGAAACGGTGTGTTCCCAATGCGGCGCGCATCTGGGCCATGTGTTTGACGATGGCCCGGCCCCCACCGGCCTGCGCTACTGCATGAACTCGGCTTCGTTAAACTTCACCCCCACATGAAAATACTGATCGACTTTTTCCCCATCCTGCTGTTCTTTGGCGCTTACAAGCTGTACGACATCTACATTGGTACCGGCGTGCTGATGGTGGCCACCGTGCTGCAAATGGCGCTGATTTACGGCATCGACCGCAAGCTGCAGGCCATGCACAAGATCACGCTGGCCCTGGTGCTGGTGTTTGGCACGCTCACGCTGGTGCTGCATGACGACCGCTTCATCAAATGGAAACCCACCGTGCTCTACGCGGCCATGG
>JBASJO010000283.1:0-1660 GCA_049655365.1 Rhodoferax sp.
CGGCGGGTGAAACCAGCCTGATCCTGACAAAGGCGTCCCCACAGGTTCGACACGTGTCACACGTGTTGAGCCTTGTGAGGACGCCTTTTTTTGTTTGTTTTGTTCACCCACATTGGAAGGAAACTGCCATGACTGATTTTCTGAAACCCAGCCTGAGCCGACGCGCGGTCCTGCAAACGGCCGCCGTGGGCGCCATTGGCATCAGCCCGGCCCTGCGCGCTGCGGTCTATGCCGCAGGTTCCGATGCGCCCGAAAAGACCGAGGTCAAGATCGGCTTCATCCCGCTGACCGACTGCGCCAGCGTGGTCATGGCTGCAGAGCTGGGTCTGGACAAAAAATACGGTGTCAAGATCATTCCGACCAAGGAGGCCAGCTGGGCCGGCGTGCGCGACAAACTGGTCAATGGCGAGCTGGACTTTGCCCACGTGCTGTATGGCCTGATTTACGGCGTGCACCTGGGCGTGGGGGGTGCCCAAAAAAACATGGCCATGACCATGACACTCAACAACAATGGTCAGGGCTTGACGCTGTCCAGGAAATTGGCCGACAAAGGCGCTGGCACGCTGGAAGGCCTGGTGGCCATCATGAAAAAGGAGCCACGCGAGTACACCTTTGCCCAGACCTTCCCCACCGGCACCCATGCCATGTGGCTGTATTACTGGCTGGCCAGTGCCGGCATCAACCCGTTCAAGGACGTGCGCAGCATCGTGGTACCGCCTCCGCAAATGGTGGCCAATATGCGGGTGGGCAACATGGACGGCTTCAGCGTGGGCGAACCGTGGAACCACCGCGCCATCATCGACGGCATTGGGGTGTCGGCGGCGACCTCGCAGGATGTCTGGAAAGACCACCCGGAAAAAGTGCTGGGTACCACCGCAGACTTTGTCAAGAAGTATCCCAATACCGCGCGTGCCGTGACAGCAGCCATTCTGGAGGCCGGCAAGTGGATTGACGCCAGCCTGCAAAACAAAAACAAGATGGCAGAGACCATTGCCGCCAAGTCGTATGTGAACACCAGCGTGGACGCCATCAACCAACGTATTTTGGGGCGCTACCAGAACGGCATGGGCAAGACCTGGGACGACCCCAACCACATGAAGTTTTACAACGACGGCGCCGTCAACTTCCCCTATCTGTCGGACGGCATGTGGTTCCTGACCCAGCACAAGCGCTGGGGCTTGCTCAAAGACCACCCGGATTACCTGGCGGTGGCCAAACAGATCAACCAGATCGACATCTACAAACAAGCCGCCAGCGCCGCGAAAACTCCCCTGCCAAAAAGTGACATGCGCACCAGCAAGTTGATCGACGGTGTGGTCTGGGACGGCAAGGACCCCAAAAAGTACGCCGACGGATTCAAGGTCAAGGTTTAAGGAGCAGCACCATGGTCAGCGCCGTTTTTCATTCCCCACGGGAAACCTCAGGCCCACCTGCCGTGGCCCCTGTCGTCACCCAGAAAATCGTGTCATCCATCTCCCCGAATGCGGAGCCAGCCAAAGCAATGACCGCCAAATCACCGTATGACTGGCGCGGCCTGTGGCTGGCCGTGTTGCCGCCGCTACTGGGCTTTGGGCTGCTGATTGGCATCTGGGCGCTGGTATCAGTGAGCACCGCCAGCAGCATCCCGTCGCCCTTGGAGACTTTTCAGCAGGCGGTGGTG
>JBASJO010000284.1:0-1670 GCA_049655365.1 Rhodoferax sp.
TCAAGCTCGGTGCCGCAGGAGTGGCTGGCCATCATTCGCCAGTTCGGTGGCGACCTGAAAGAAACCTACGGTGTGCCGGTGGAAGACATCCAGCGCGGCATCCAGAGCGGGGTGCGCAAGGTCAACATCGACACCGACATCCGCCTGGCCATGACCGGCGCCATGCGCCAGAGCTTCGCCCAAAACCCGAGCGAGTTCGACCCACGCAAGTCGCTGATTGCCGCCCGCAAAGCGGCCGCCGGCATCTGCAAACTGCGCTTCGAGGCCTTTGGCTGCGCCGGCATGGGCTCAAGGATCAAACCGGTCCATCTCGATGTGATGGCGTTGCGCTACGCTTGAGCGGGCTGGTTGAAAATGGGCGCATCAAATGCTTACGCTTGCGGGACGACACTCTTCAGACCCGCGAGAAACGCATGGACCTGCAAGGCGATCACCTTGTCCACCTTGATGTCAGTCTGGTCGCGGTAAATGTGCCGCCGTATGGCCAGGTGGGAAATGGCGCCGTGCAGAATCCAGCAAATTTCCTGGATTTCGGCTTGGGCCTGGCTGGGCGGAGATGTCAAACCGGCTTCGTGCAGTGCTTCCTTCATGATGGTGTCCAGAAGATGTTTGATGATGGACGCGATGTAGGTGGGCGCCATCTCAACCTCGGCCAGTGATGCGTACAGAAACAAGCGCATCCAGTTGCGCGTCAGGACGGTATCGTAGTACTCGCAATAAAAATCCTTGAGACGCTGTTCGATGGGCTTGCTGCGGTCCTGGAGTTGCACGAACCACACCGCCTTGAAGACACCGGCAATGCCCGTCTCGTACACGGCGTTGATCAATGCTGCCTTGTTGGGGAAGATGCTGTAGAGCAGCCGTTGTGATACTCCGCAGGATTCAGCCAGCGCGCGTGTTTGGGCGGTCAATCCGTATTCCGAGAAGAACTCGAAGGCTTTTTTCAGTATCTGTTCACGACGCTCCGCCGCCGGCATGCGCACCGTGACGCGCCTGCCCTTGTCCTTTGGCGCGCTGCTTGCGGACTTTTGACGCAGGGTGCTTAGGTGGTCTGATTTGGCGCGCATAAGAGGTTCAAATTAAAAAGAGCCTTACTTTAATGGCAAAATATATCTTCAGTTGACGATAAGTGAAATGCGACCATTCTGAAGAGTACCCCAGGGTACCCCGATCCCCTTTTATAGCTGGAGAAAAATCATGATTCTAGAAATGCGCACCTACCAGATCCAGGCGGGAAAAGCACCTGAGTTCCTGAAAATTTACCAGGCCAATGGCTTGCACATCATCACGCGTTACGCCAAATTGGTCGGCTGCTGGACCAAGGAGTCCGGGGTCTTGAATTCCGTGGTGTTCCTATGGTCATATGATGATTTTGCGCACCGCAGCGCCCAGCGCACCAAGATGGCTCAAGACGCCGAGTGGACGGCCTTCGTGCCCTCGATCCTGCCTTATCTTGTGCATCAGGAAAGCGTGTTTCTTAATCCTGTCGGGTTTTCGCCGATCCAGTGAGGCAGGCCGTGCCAGGCTTGCCTGCACCGGCAGGGTGCACAAACCCTGGCACGCAAAATGCTTGGTTTGATTTGCCGAATATTTGTGCAAGTACGTTAGGGTTATCGTCAATTGACGATATAAAAAATTGACGTAACAATGAACGCGGTTCAGTCTGACGG
>JBASJO010000285.1:0-3210 GCA_049655365.1 Rhodoferax sp.
CCACGGCTGAGCGCGCCGCTGTCCAATCGCCAAAGGGCGTCCCGGCAGTTTGGCTTGCGCAGCGCGGGCGACGAAGCGGCGCAGGCGTTCCCGGTGCTGTTTGATTTCACTCTGCCGGCCCTGCAAGCCGCCCTGCGGGCGGGGGCTGGTGAGCGGGCCGCCCGCGTGCAAGCGCTGTTTGCCACCATGGCCGCGCTGGACGACACCAATTGTGTGCACCGCGGCGGCATGGATGGGTTGCGATGGGTGCAAAACTCTGCCCGTGAATTTTTGAACGCTGGCGGTGTGCTGCAGGCTGACTGGGTGCCACAGGCACGCGCGATGCACAGCGCGTTTGTTGCGCGCAGACTGTCACCCGGTGGTTCCGCCGACGTGTTGGCCAGCGCTTGCTGGGTGGCATCGCTGATCACGGCTGACCTTGAAGCAGGGCCGTCATTGCGAGCCCCCCTTGCGACGCGGCAATCCAGGCTGCATGGATTGCTTCACTGCGTTCGCAATGACGAGAGAGGTTCATCAAAAGCACTGACCGGGCTTGTCGCATGAGTTACGCCCTTGTTTTTTCAGGGCAGGCCAGCCAGCACCCGAAGATGCTGCCCTGGCTCGACACCGACCCCAGGGCAGCGGCAATATTGCGCGCCATGGGTGAGCGTATTGGCCTTGACTGGCGCACGGCGCTGCAAGATGAGAGCCGCCGCAGCAACAATGCCTTCGCCCAGGTACTCATCACCGGCACGGCATTGGCGGCGTGGGCGGCCATCAAGGATCAATTGCCGCAAGCGCCCGCCGTGGTCGCTGGCTACAGTGTGGGCGAACTGGCGGCCTTTGCCTGTGCCGGTGTGTTTTCGGCAGACCGGGCTCTTGTCCTGGCGCAACAGCGTGCCGCCTTGATGGATCAGGCGGTGCTGGGTCAGCAGACCGGCATGATGGCGGTGACGGGTTTGCCTGAGCCCCGCGTGCTGACAGCCTGCGCCGGACTGGGGCTGGAATGCGCCATCCGCATCCATTCCGGCCAGTCGGTTTTCGCGGGGACCGATGATGCCCTGAGCCAGGCCACACCCCGGCTGCTGGCTTTGGGCGCCGTGTGCAAGCGGCTGGATGTGCGTGTGGCGTCCCATTCGTCGTGGATGGCGCCTGCCGCTCAGGCCTTTGCCCAGACCTTGGCCACCTTGCCGTTTGCCGCACCAAGCTGCCCCATTGCCACCAATGCCGACGGCGCGCTGGTTCGAAATCCGGCCGTGTTGCGTCAGGTCCTGGGCCGACAACTCGCGAGCACGGTGCAATGGGCCGCTTGCATGGAAGCGGTCAACGAGCGGCAGGTGGCCTGTGTGCTGGAAATTGGCGCTGGCTCAGCGCTGGCCAGGATGTGGAATGAGCGCTATCCCGGCATTCCGGCACGCTCTGTCGATGAGTTCCAGAAGCCGCAGGGTGCGGTGGCTTGGATCGCGCGGCACCTGGGTTAAGCACCGTGCATCAGACCTCGCCGCCAAACTGCTGGGTGAGCTTGTCGATGTATTGCTCCACCAGTTTTTCGAACTCCGCCTCGACCACCGGGGCGATCATCATTTTCATCAGGCCCGGCAGGGGCAGGGTGAGTTCGCCCTGAAGTTGCAGCACCAGGTGGGTGGACTTTTTCTTGTCGGTGATTTTCCAGGAGCCGGACACCAGCGCGTTGCCTTCACCCGCCACCGGCGTCCAGAGCACACTGCCCTTGGCCTTGTTGGACGTGTATTTCGACGCATAAATGGTTTGCAGGCTGACCTGGGCAACACCGATTTTTTCCATTTCCCATCGGTAAATACCCTCACCCAGGTCGACCAATCGGTCTAATTTTGGGAAAAAACTGGCCGATTTGGGAACGTCAGACAGGGTGTCGAAGACGCTGCCATAGTCGGCCTTGACGGCGAATTCGTAACCCAGATCAATGTTGACGGTGATGGTCATGTGCGGTGTTCCGGTAGCTGTTGAAAAATGGTGACTGTACGGACCGTCGGTGTTTCTGTCAAAAGCACGGCATAGAGCACGACAATCCGGGATTCATTGTTCATTTTGACCGATCCCACGTGACCCCACCCACCTTGCTTCTTGCCCCCATGGAGGGCCTGCTCGACTTTGTCCTGCGCGACATTTTGACGCGGGTGGGCGGCGTGGACCGCTGTGTGTCCGAGTTCATCCGGGTCACCGGCACACTGTACCCGGAGCGCGTTTTTTTGCGTTACGTGCCGGAACTGCTGCAGGGCTGCAAGACCACGTCTGGCGTGCCGGTGCGGCCGCAGTTGCTGGGCTCGGACGTGGCCTGCCTGGCCGACAACGCGGCGCGCTTGGCCGAGATGGGGGCCGAGGGCATTGACCTCAATTTTGGCTGCCCGTCGCCGGTGGTGAACCGGCACCGCGGTGGTTCAGCCCTGCTGGAAGAACCCGAGCTGCTGTACCGCATCGTGGCGTCGGTGCGCCAGGCCGTGCCGGCGCACCTGCCGGTGTCGGCCAAGATGCGACTTGGCCTGCATGACGACAAGCGCGCTGAAGCCTGCGCCCTGGCGCTTGAGGCCGGTGGTGCTTCCGAGCTGGTGGTGCACGCGCGCACCAAGGCCGACGGCTACCGGCCGCCGGCCTATTGGGAGCGCATTGCCGACATCCGCCAGGTGGTGCGCTTGCCGCTGGTGGCCAATGGCGAGATCTGGACGGTGGCCGATGCCCTGCGTTGCCAAGAGGTGTCGGGCTGCCAGAGCCTGATGCTGGGGCGCGGCATGGTGGCCAACCCGGCGCTGGCCCGCGGCATTCGCGCCGCGCTGGGGGACGATTCTGCGTCGGCCAGCCTGAGCTGGCCGCAGCTCATGGTGCTGATCGCTGAATTCTGGCACCTGGTGTGTGCGCACCTGACGCGTGACCAGCAAACCGGGCGCCTCAAGCAGTGGCTCAACCTGTTGCGGCGGGTCTACCCGCAGGCGCAAACGGCGTTTGCCGAGGTGCGCACCTTTCATGACCCGGCCGATGTGGAGCGCTGGTTCCGTGCGCAAGCATTACCCGACGTCAGGGCTTGAATCCCGCCTGGCGCCGGTTTTGCAGCGCATTGGATAACATCCCACCTATTTGAATTTTGCGCTGACCCTGAATGTCTGAAATCCTGTCCCTGGCCGTGAGCGACGCTTCCGAGCGCCCGCGCACCGGCACGTTTGTGCGCTACCCCGACTCGCCCTTTGAGCTGTACCAGCC
>JBASJO010000286.1:0-1521 GCA_049655365.1 Rhodoferax sp.
GAACTGCTCAATGCGGCCCAGATCAGCTTGCTCGACGAGACCCTGGATGCCGACATCGCCGCCATCGAAGAAGAACTCAAAGAGCTGGCCTCTCCGGTCAAGCTTGAGGCTGCACCGCGTCAACAACCCAAACGTGCTGCCCTACCAGCAGGCCTGCCCCGTGTGGCCATCCACCACGAGCCTGACTCCACCACCTGCGGCTGTGGCTGCCAGTTGAAGCGAATTGGCCAGGATGTCTCCGAGAAGCTGGACTACACACCAGGCGTGTTCACCGTCGAAGAGCATATCCGCGGCAAATGGGTGTGTGATGCATGCGAAACCCTGATCCAGGCGCCAGTGCCTGCGCAAATCATTGACAAGGGCATCCCTACGGCGGGTTTGCTGGCACAGGTGTTGGTGGCCAAGTATTCTGACCATTTGCCACTGTATCGCCAGGAGGCCATCTTCGGTCGTTCCGGCTATCCAATAGCCCGCTCCACCCTGGCGCAGTGGGTGGGCGTGTGTGGCGTGCAGTTGCAGCCGCTGGTCGATGCGCTCAAGAAGTCCATGTTCCAGTCTGCCGTGCTGCATGCCGACGAAACCCCGGTGGCCATGCTCAAGCCGGGCAACAAGAAGACGCATCGGGCTTACCTCTGGGCCTAGGCGCCGGGGGCCTTTGAGAATTTAAAAGGTGTGGTCTACGACTTCTGTGAATCCCGCGCCGGTGAGCATGCAAGAACATTCCTGGGGGACTGGAGCGGTGGTCTGGTTTGTGACGACTTCAGTGGTTACAAAGCCAGCTTTGGTACGGCCATCACGGAGGTGGGCTGCATGGCGCACGCCCGGCGCAAGTTCTTTGACCTGCACGTCGCCAACAAAAGCGAGATTGCCCAGCAGGCGCTGACTTACATTGGGCAGTTGTATGAGGTCGAGCGGGAGGTCAAACATCTCAGTGCCGACGAGCGAGGCCGCATACGCAAAGACAAATCAAAACCGCTGGTGGATGCCTTGCACCAGTGGATGCTGCTGCAGCGCCAACGCATTACCGATGGGACGGCCACCGCCCGGGCCCTGGACTACAGCTTGAAACGCTGGGTTGCACTGACCCGGTTTGTGCAGGATGCTTGCCTGCCCATCGACAACAACTGGATCGAGAACCAGATTCGACCGATCGCCATAGGCCGGGGCAACTGGTTGTTCGCGGGCTCACTGCGCGCGGGCCAGCGCGCGGCTGTGGTAATGAGTCTGATTCAAAGCGCCAAGCTCAACGGGCATGATCCGCATGCCTACCTGAAGGATGTGCTGGCCCGCTTGCCGACTCAGAAGAACAACCGAATTGATGAACTGCTGCCCCACAACTGGACGCCGCTGATCACGTAGCCGTTACGCCGTCAACATGTGTTCGCCGGACGCATACGGTTTAACGTAGAGCTAGATTTTCTTATTGACCGCTATCGCACTTCGAAGCGAACTACTTCTGGATCAAATGGCTGTACATTGCCAGCTTCATCGCGGCGAAAACACATGATCCGTGTGCTGGAC
>JBASJO010000287.1:0-15542 GCA_049655365.1 Rhodoferax sp.
GCGTTGCCAAAATTGGCGTCCAGCGCCGGGGTGGTGCTGGCGCAAGCTGTCAACAGCGCCGCGCAAGAGGCGGCGGTCAGTGCGCCGCCAAAGCGGGTGGAAAAAAGTGCGTTCGTCATGATGAAACTCCTTACTTGACTTCCATGCCACCGGTGGCATTGATCGGGGCCACATTGGCCGGGGCGGTGCGCGGGTCGGCCGGAATGTCTTCATGGCCCGAGCCTTCGAGCTTGTTGCCGAAATAGAACTCGCTGCGGTTGGGTGGCGTGAAACTGTCGGTCGGCAGGATGTAGTTCGGGTCCAGCGGCTTGATCAGGCGCGGCGTGATGACAAACATCAGCTCGCTGCGGTCGCCCTGGAATTCGCTGCTGCGAAACAGCGCACCCAGCACCGGCACTTCACCCAGGCCGGGCACCCGGTCCACCGCTTGCTTGACGTTGTTCTTGATCAGGCCGGCAATGGCCAGGCTTTGTCCGTCCATCAACTGCACAGACGTTTGCGCGCGCCGGGTGGTAAAGCTCGGCAAAATCGCTGTTTCACCCCCGATGGTGGTGAAGGGTGAACCGGTCTGCGACAGTTCGGACACCTCGGGCGCCACCTTCAGGTGAATGCGCCCGCCTTCGAGCACCGTGGGCGTGAATTTGACACCCACACCGTATTCCTTTTCTTCCAGCGTGACGGTGGAGCCGCCGGTGGCATTGTTGACACGCGACACAGGAATGAAAATCTTGCCGCCCGCCAGAAAGCTGGCCTCCTGGCCGCTGATGGCCACCAGGTTGGGCTCGGCCAGGATCTTGATCAGGCCATCATTCTTCTCAAGGTCGATGGAGAGGCCGTTGGTGCTGTTCTTGATGGCACTGAGCAGACCGGCGCCGCCACTCAACAGATTGGAGCCGATGCCATACGTCCAGTCGCCATTGGTTCGTGTGGCGCTGAACTTGGCGCCCATCTTGTCCATCAAGGTCTTGGAAACCTCGGCCACCGTCACCTCCAGCATGACCTGCTGGGCTTCGGCAATTTGCAGCAGGTTCACCACTTTGGCACTGGCCGCGCCACCGCCACCGCTGGTGCTGCTCACCTGCAGCTTGGTGCCCGGCTCCACCTTGGCATCGCCGGCGACGATGGGCAGCACCAGGCTTTTGTTGACGTCGCGCACAAAGGCATTGGCAATGTCTTCGGCCGCCTTGGCCTTGACGGCGCTGGAGACCATGCCGGTCAGGATGACCGAATCGGCTGCCGGGCGCACGGTGATGCCCTTTTCGCCAGGCAGCAATTCATGGATCTTGGCTTCCATGCGGGCCACGTCGATGTTCACGTTCACATCGATGGCCGTGGGGCCGGCGCCCTTGCGCCAGATGATGAGGTTGGTCGAGCCATAGGTCTTGCCCAGCAGGTAGAGCTCGGTGGTACTGATCAGGGTGACGTCGGCCACGGTCGGGTTGCCGACCGAAATGCGCGTGATGGCCGAGGGCACACGCAGCATCGTGGACTTGCCAATGGTCAGGTCCAGCGACGGTCCGACCGAGGACAGATCGGTGCCGACGCTGGCCGCCATGGGCGCAGCGGCCAGAGTGGCGCTTTTGGTCGTGGTGGTGCCCTTGATCACGGCAGGGGCTTGCGCCTGCACTGTTGCCGCGCCGAGCGTGACAGCCATGGCCATCCAGAGGGAAGCCGACAAGGGGTTGCGTAAAGGGTTTTTCATGGTCTCTTCCTTAAAAATCAGCGGTTGCTTTTTGCAGGCCACGGATCACTTCCACGCGGTCTTTGGGTTCTTCGGCGGGTTTGGCTGCCACGGGCTTGGGCTTGGCCCTTCGCACCACCTTTTTGACCGGGGCTGGCGCAGACGCCACCGGGGCGGGCGCTTCCGCTGCAAACAGGTTTTGCTGACGGACGCCATCGGTGGCGGCATCCTGGGTGTCAATCTGGTTGCGCAAAATCAGCGACAGCGTGCCGATGTTGCGCGCCAAGTCGATCTTTTCGGCCTGCTCGGGCGTGACCTCCAGCGTCACGGCGTTGACCACCCTGGGTTTGCTCTCGTCGGGCCGCTGGGCCTCCTGCGCAATGGCGAGCACCATGATGCGCTCCAGCACCACGCGCGACATCGGTTTGTCGTGCTCATCCTTGAAGTTGACCAGCAGGTCCACATAGCTTCCAGGCGCCAGGAAACCGGCGACGCCCACCACCTCATTGACCTTGACGGTGATGGCGCGGTGCCCCGCCTTGATGACAGAATCCAGCCCGGCCTTGGTGCCTTCGGGGGCCAGCTTGGGTGCCAGCACCGGCTCACCCTTGAAGATGCTGATGCGCACCACGCGGCCCTCCAGTTTTTTGGGGTCGTCAAAGGCGCCCGCCGGCACCGCGCCTTTCGGCCAGGGCACCGACTGCAGCATGATGGGGGTAATGGCCTGACCCAGTTCCATGTCGCGCGAGGCGACCAGCACCGTGGTTTTGTCGCTGGCGGCCTGCTGGCCCATCCAGCGCGCGGCCAGCAGCACCGCCGCGATGCCCAGCAGCACCGACAGGGTCAGCATGATGATTGCACGTTTGCTCTTCATTTCAATCTCCTTGTTTGAAGGTCGGGCTGGTGTCGGCCTGCGCTAACGGGTCATTGCCACCAAAATAATTGGCCCACGCCCAGTCCAGTAGTTCGGGCGTCATGCGCGGGGCTTGTTCCAGGTATTGGGCGCGGTCGGCAATCTTGCTGATGACGTCGAACGGCAGGCTCGGCAAGTAGGGCATGAGATTGCGCAGGTGCAGCGTGTTGACGAGGTAGTCGATGCCGGCCGCATCGGGCGGGACACCGCTGCGCGCGCAGGCCTGCGCCACCACGGCGCGGTAACTTTCCGCGTCCATCGGGAACAGGTGGATCTTGTAGCCCAGGCGCCGGGCGAAGGCCGGATCCACCAGTTCTTCGGGCGCCAGGTTGGACGAAAATACCACGCGCACGTCAAACGGCACGGTGAACTTGGTGCCCGTGTTCAGCGCCATGTAATCGACGCGGCGGTCCAGCGGCACGATCCAGCGGTTCATCAGCTCGTGCGGGCTGACGCGCTGGCGGCCAAAATCGTCCACCACGAAGATGCCGTTGTTGGCCTTCATTTGCGGCGGCGCCACATGCAGGCGGGTGTGCGGGTCGTAGGCCAGGTCGAGCATGCCCAGAGTGAGCTCGCCGCCGGCAATCACCACGGGCCGCTCAATGCGCACCCAGCGGCCGTCATCCGATACCTCGCGCGCCAGGCCATGCGCTGGGGCTGCCACCACTGGCACCGGGTGGTGCACAACAGGGTCGTAGACCTGAATGACCTCGCCATCCACATAGACGGCATGCGGCACCTGGATGTGGCCCTCCAGCGTCTTGACCAGATGCTCGGCCAGATAGGTCTTGCCGCTGCCGCTGTCGCCGTAAAGATAGATGGCCTTGCCGGAATTGAGCGAACTGCCCAGCGTGGGCAGCATGGCCGGGTCGATCACCAGGTCACCCATGGCCTGCTGCAGGCGCGCGGCGCGCACGGGCACCAGGTGCTGGCTTTGCTCGCCTACCCGGGCCACATACTCGGGCAAGGTGACCGGCGCCGGGCCCACATAATTGCATTTTTCATACGCCAGCCGTGCCAGCCGCTGGCCGGTGTCCGTCAGGGCATAGCTGACGTCGCCCTCCAGCGCGCCGCGGCGCGGCACTTCCAGCAGCCCCAGTTTGCGCATGTTCGACAACAAGCCATCGACGGCTGGCACGGGCATGCCCAAATGTTGCGCGATCTGGACCAGCTTAAGCTCACCCAGGCGCGCAAAGTGGCGCAGCGCCAGGTCGGTCAGGAAGGCGACCGGCAGGCTGGCCGCCGCAGCCACCTGAATGTTGACCGGATCGGGCGGCGCAGCATGTTGCAGCGGCGATGGGGTGTGTGACAGATCATCCATGATGCTTGCTTTCAGAAATTGAGCAGCGGGGCATGGCCGCTGAAAATCCACGCGCCATAGGCCAGCAGGCCACCGGCCATGGCCACGCCATAGGGCATGCGGTCAGCGGACTGGGTGGCCGCATCGAATCGGGCCACCGAGCCGGGGACCCACTGACCCATCGCGGCCACCACATTGAACAGAACCAGTTGTGTTTTGCGTAGCCAGACCATGCGCACCACGGCCAGCACGCCGCCCGTGACCAGAATGAACAGCGCCACATCGATGGCCGCAGCCGGGCCGACAAAGCTGCCGATGCCGGCCATCAGCTTGACGTCGCCCGCGCCCATGGCGCGCAGCAGGTAAAACGGTAAATAGACGGCCAGCCCGGTGAGCGCCCCCAGCAACGCGCCCTTGATACCCAGCGCACTTGGGTAGGCGGTCAACAGCCCGCCACCACGAAGCCAGATTTGTGGGCCGATGAAATTGATGAAAAGGCCGCCGACCAGCGCCAGCAAAACGAGCGTGTTGGGAATGCGCCGCTGCCGCAGGTCGAACACCAGGGCGGCGAGCACCAGCAGCACCAGAGCGGTAAGACCCATGGCCTGCCATGCTTCTGGAGCGAAATTGAACTGCATTTGGTGCCCTTCTACTTTCTTATGTTTGCTACCAACCGGTCGAGCCGGCATCATTAAAAAATTAACGCCAAGACTCAGTGCCCCTTCACCGCATCAAGGACCTGGCCAGTCCAATTGGCCCAGCTCAGTGCGTTCGCTTCTCCTGTGGCCCTGACCCCCACGATGATGGCGATGGCGATCAGGGAGGCGATCAGGGCGTATTCAATCGACGTGACGCCATAACACGCCCATCGTTGACAGAGAACAGCAGGAAGACGCATCTTCGGGGTCATTGGAGAACGATCTATCGGGCAAACGCGATTTGCGTTGAAGGTGCGGCTTTTCAATTATTTGCGTACCTTCAACGCTGCCACGTAGTTGGTTAGCCGCCAGGGCATGTCCCAGTTCCATAACCGAGGCAAGCGGCAATGTTTGTAAAAAGAGTATCGAGCCCAGTGCCCAAATTAGTTGCTCCAACAATGATGGCCACTGCAACCAGTGACGCAAGCAGCCCATACTCGATCGCCGTCACACCCTCTTCGTCACGCATGAAGCGACGGGTGGCCAAAACAAATTTTTCCATGATGACACTCCTGTTAAGTTGAATATCAGCCACTCACCATGAGCGACCGATCACTTTGAGAGTCCGTTGCACCCTTGCTGAAAATATCCCATCAGGAACTGCACTTGTTTCGAACTCGCAGGGTCATTTTTCTGGTTTGGAACAGGAGGGTGTTGAGAATTCTCACGTGTCCGTGAAATTGTGATCATGAAGACTTCGTTTAACGTTCATGACGCCCCGTTGAGCAAGGCCGGCTCATTGACACCCGCAGTGCATGAACCTCATGAATCGTCTACAAAATCCGCCCAGGGAAAGCCGGTTTTGGCGTCGCAAATGGTTGAAGGATTTGCTGCCTTACATCCGGGCTGTGATGAGCCGCAACAATGGTCAGTGCGTCAAGCCGCAGTTCAAATCCAAATCCAAATCCAAAGCTTGGCTTGCCCGTCAACCGCTGTCCCTGGCCGGCCATGCGGAGACGCGCAAGAGTTCGCGCACTCAGGCCAGGTAACCGCGAGCCGGTAACAGCGCGTGCTGGCGCAGGAGTTCGACGGATTGCGCGACAAAGTCCATCGGCAAGCGCACCCCACTGTAGAGCAGGGGCGGCTCGACGCGTGTCGCGTGTTCGCCGTGCGCCAGGCAGTGGTCGAGGACTTTGTTGGCATTGGTGAACGCGTTGCCATGAGGAAACCCTGTGACGATCGCAAAGGCGGCGCTGACAACTTCTTCGAGCTTCGCGGAAAGCGCTTGCGCTGCGGAGAAATCGCCCTCATCGAGCAGGCGGAGCATTTCCGCGAGTTCACCGGCAAAAACGTTGGCCGAACTCAAGAGAAAACCGTCGTAAGAGCCGCCAACCGCACGCGACCACTGCGCGTAGCCACCTACCTCTGCGCCGCGCACCATGAAGACACCGCCGAAATCCAGTCCGCTCTGCGCCACGCGGTCGGTACCGCTGGTGTCCTTGAAAAGGATGAAGTTCGGAAACTCTGCCGCCAGCGCAGCGACCGTTTCCGCGCTCATCTCGTTTTGTGTGATCTGCGGGAGTTGATAAAGCGCCGTCGCCCATCCGCGCGCGAGCACGCGGCGCAAACTGTCGGCAATTTCAACTTGCGTTAACGCCGCGCCCTTCGGCGGGCATATGGTCAAGCCCACCACGGCGGGGTGCGCGCGGAATTCTTCCATCGCATCGACGCAAGCTAGCATTTCATCGACACCTGTCTTGAGCACGCCGATAAGCACGCGCATGCCCGACTCTGCTGCGGCATCGAGCACGATGCCGAGTAGCGTGCGGATGTCGGCATCGTTCATCTCCCAACCTTCGCCCGTTGAGCCAGGCACCAGAAGACCACGCACATGCCGCGCCAGCACTTTGAAATGCGCCCGGATTCGCGCAGCATCCGGCTCCCGCGTAGCACGGAAGTGCGTGAGTGCGGGACACCAAAGACGCGGGATGCCTTGGGGGAAAAGCTGCGCTTGAAGCGTTTGACGGGAAGCGGGTGGCGTCATCATCATTCCGATAGGTTATTTTTTGCAAAACAATGGGTACGGTTTGTCATTGTAGGATGCCGGTGGTGGTGGACAGCACACGCCACGTACATGACAGTCAAAGGCAAGCCACCCTGCTGGAGCTCATCACGATCGCAGAAGGTGTTGAAACAGAAACCCAACTGGACTTCCTCAAAACGCACGGCTGTGACGAGGTGTAGGGCTACCACTACAGCCGGCCCCTGGAAGCCCAGGATTTCGAGGCGTTTTTGACATCACACGGTTGAAACCCGGGGCCGCGTTTCAGGTCTCCAGGCGCTTGAGCGCCATGCGAATCCGATGGATGGTATCTTCCATGCGCGCCCGGGTGGACACCTCCAGGCCCAATTTGCGGGCAATGTCGTTGACCACCGCCGCGTTCAGCGGCAGACCGCCAGCGTCGATGGCCGCAATCAGGTTTTGGGCGCGCTGCTCAGGCGTCAGGGCCTGGCGTCGGGGCAGGAGTTTTTTAAGCCAGTTCACGGGTGGGTCATGCTTGAAAGGATGTGCAACAGCATGAAATATAGTCGCCGTCACGACCCGCAAGACCCTGACATCGTAATTTTCTTTGCACCCCCTGGCCCCACCACAACGGAGTTTGCTGTGAACGAGTCCCCACGCCTTCAAGGTTTGCCACCGCAGGTGACGGCCCACACCCGGATGCTGGTGCTGGGCAGTTTTCCTGGTGTCGCCTCGCTGTCGCGCCAGCAGTACTACGCCCATCCGCAAAATGCCTTCTGGCGGCTGTTGCAAGCCCTTTGGTCGGCCAGCCCCATGCCCGCTGCCGACGCCTACCCGCAGCGTGTTGCCTGGATGCTGGACAAGGGTCTGGGCCTGTGGGATGTGTATGCGTCATGCGCGCGCGCGGGCAGTCTGGACAGTGCCATCCGCGAACCGCAAACCAATGACTTGGTGGGATTGCTGCAGTGTTGCCCCGAGCTGCGCCTGATTGCGCACAACGGAGGTGAAAGCTTTCGCCATGCGCGCGTGACGCGTGCGCTGGGCTTGCCGGTGTACCGTCTGCCGTCCACCAGTCCGGCCAACGCAAGCTGGTCTTTTGAGCGCAAACTGGCCGCCTGGCGCGAGGTGGTGGTGGCAGCAGGCCTGCTTTGACGGGGCGGGACTACTTGTCTTCGGGCACCGGTCGGGCCTGCTGCATCGCGGCGTCCAGCGACTGTCTGACTTGCTGCTGAATTTGCTGGCTTTGTTGTTGCGCATTGCCTTGGGGCGCGCTTGCCGGCGCCGCCACTTGGCCCGCTTCCTGCGGCGTGATGCTAATCGGGGTGACGCCGGTGAGTTGTTTCTTGACCAGCGTGCCCACCACGGCCAGCACAATGAGAAGACTCAGGACACCAAAAATTGCTTTCATAACTGCTTTCGCACAAGTTGATGAGATACGTCAAGGCCGAAAAGGGAGCTTGCTGCAACGCCGCCGCAGGTCCGCAATGAAGCTGATTCCGTTGCGGCTTCATCGCTGAATGGTACGGTGTGACGGGTTTGATCAAACGCAATAGGGGACTTCGGCGGCCCAAGGCATCGCGCTTTCGGGCGTAAATTCGCGAAAAACTGTCAACCACTATTCATGCAGTAAGATGCCGCCAGGGGTCGGCTGGTCATAGCGTAGATGCTTGTTGATACAGGCGACTTTGAAGCTGGTGCCGGTGCCGACGAAGAATAGAGCAACACTGGCGTTTCGTGAAGAAATCAAATACTCAGGATGGAAAACACCGCGCGCGCGCAAAGGCTGCCATAAAGGAGCAGCCAGGGGTTTCTCACGCCGCGGCCGAGAAGGTGTTGCAGGCAAACTATGAATTGCTCGATCGCATTTTTGCGACGACGCATTTCTGCATCGTCAATCTGGACCGCGATTTGAATTTTGTACGGGTCAACCAGGCCTATGCCGACGCCTGCGGCCACCCGCCCGAATTCTTTATCGGCAAGAACCACTTCGAGCTGTATCCAAACCAGGAAAACCAGGCCATCTTCCGCGAAGTGGTCGCCAGCGGGCAGCCGTTCACCATCTACGCCAAGCCCTTCGAGTTTTCGGACCATCCAGAATTGGGCGTGACCTACTGGGACTGGACCTTGCACCCCTTGAAGGATGGCGAGGGCCAAGTCGAAGGCTTGCTGTTCGCGCTGCTCGATGTCACGCGGCAAGTGCGCGCGATGCAGGAACTGGAGCGCAAGACGGCGCTGGCGCAATTGTTGGAAGCGCTGGCGCGCACCGTCAATGAAGCGGCGACGCCGGAGGACGCAATGAATCTCTGCCTGTCGCGGCTCTGCGTTTTCGGGCAGTGGCGGCTTGGGCGTGTTGCGACTACGGAGGCATTGGGTGGCGACCACGCCGTCCCGGCTGACTCAATCTGGCAGGGGGCGGATCTCGGACCTTACAAAAACTTCATCCGTGCGTCGCAGGATATCACCGCATTTCGCGAGACCGGCCAGTTCGTCGCGCGAGTGTTGCGTGAAAAGCAGGCGGTATGGCTTGCCGACCTGGATCAGGCGCAGGGATTTGTGCGCCGCGCGGCGGCGCTGGCCGATGGGCTGCGCTGCGCGTTCGCGTTCCCGGTGCTGGTGCAGGGCAAGGTCATTGCCTTTCTCGAGTTCTATGCCGACAACGTGCGGCCGCTCGATTCGGGGCTGATCGCCGCCGCCGAAATCATCGGCGCGCAGATCGCGCACCTGATCGAGCGCAGCCGGGCCGCACAGCGCCAGGCGCAGCTCGCTGTCATTGTCGAGAATTCCAACGATGCCATTTTCAGCTACGGCCTCGACGGCAAGCTGCTGACCTGGAATGCGGCTGCGGAGCGCCTGTTCGGCTACTCCGCCGAGGAAGTCACAGGCCAGGGCTTTGTGATGTTGGTTCCGGCCGAAGAGCGGGCCGCGGCGGCATCCAGAGTGGCGCAAGTCATGAGCGGCATTGAGGTGCCGAGCTACGAGGGGGTGCGCCTTGGCAAGGGCGGCCGGCGCATCGAAATTTCCGGTAGCGTGTCGCCAGTCAGGGACCTGAGCGGGAACATAAGCGGAATTTCGCTGATCTTCCGCGACATCGGCGAGCACAAGCGCGCCGAGCGCGAACGCGCGCAACTGGCGGCCATCGTCGAATCGAGCAACGACGCGATCCTGATGCGCGGGCTCGACTTCAGCATCCTGTCGTGGAATGCCGCCGCCGAGCGGCTGTTCGGCTGGTCGGCGCAGGAGGCGGTCGGCCAGCCGATTGACCTGATCGTACCGCCCGAACGCACGGGAAAGCAGCGCCGCTTCATAGAACGTGCGGCACGCGACGAGGTGCTGGATCCGGTCGAAACCACGCACTTGCGCAAGGACGGCGCGCGCATTCTGACTCAAGTGACCTTTTCGCCGGTGAAAGATGCCAGGGGCGGGGTGATTGCGCATTCCTACACGGTGCGCGACATCAGTGAACTCAAACAAAAGGAAGAGGAGCTGCGCGAATCTTACTGGCGACAGCGCCAGCTGTCGCAGCGACTGCGCAGCGTGGAAGAGGCCGAGCGTCGCGCCATCGCGCGCGAACTGCACGACCGCATCGGACAGGATCTGTCCACAGTCGGACTGCTTCTGGCATCGCTGGGCGCCAGGCTCCCGACGGCTTCGCGCGACGCGGTCGAAACGCCGCTGAACGATATCCAGGGCCTGCTGAAATCCATGTCCGCAAACGTGCGCGACGTCATGGCTGAACTGCGACCGACAGCACTTGACGATTACGGGCTGCTCCCCGCGCTGCGTCAGCTCGCGACCGAGTTTTCCCAGCGCACCGGAATTGCGTTCGATCTGGACGGCGTCGAGTTGCTGCCGCGCCTGTCGTCGGTGGTGGAGACGACGATGTTCCGCATCAGCCAGGAGGCACTCAGCAATGTTGCCAAGCACGCCGGGGCGAATCATGTGGCCATCAACCTTCATGCCGACGCCGACTTGGTCGTGCTCGAGATTGCCGACGACGGCAGCGGCTTTGATGTTGGCCGGACGTTACCGGCCCAACGGCACTGGGGCCTGGGCACCATGCGCGAGAGGGCCGAAGAGGCCGGCATCGCATTCAAGCTTGAATCGACGCCCGGGGCAGGCACCCGGGTTGTGCTCGAAGTGAAGCGCCTGGCGGCATGAGTATCCGGGTTCTGCTTGCCGACGACCATGCCCTGATGCGCCAGGGCCTGTGCGCGCTGCTCAATACGACTGGCGACATTGAGGTGGTGGGGGAGGTCGGCACCGGGCGCGAGGCGAAACGGCTGGTACTGGCGCTCAATCCCGCCGTGGTGCTGATGGACATCGCCATGCCCGACCTGAATGGCATCGAAGCGGCGCGGACAATCCACCTCAGCTCCCCGGCGACGCGGATCGTGATGCTGTCGATGCATGTTTCCGCCGAATACGTCTTCCGCGCTTTCGAAGCCGGCGCCTGCGGCTACCTGCTCAAGGAGATGGCCGTTGACGAGGTCATTACCGCGGTGCGCACGGTCCATGCCGGCAAGCAATACCTGAGTCCGGCACTTGCCAAAACCGTGCCCGATCCCTGGGCGTCCCGTGCCCGCAGCCCCGTCGACAGCCTCAGCATCCGCGAACGAGAGGTACTGCAACTGGTGGTCGAAGGCCGCACCAGCAGTGAGATTGCACACATGATCCACCTATCGCCGAAATCGGTCGACACCTACCGCAGTCGCCTGATGGCCAAACTGGGGGTGAACGACCTGCCCACCCTGGTCAAATTTGCACTTGAACACGGCCTGACGCTGCCCCGTTAACACGCGGGCGCTCTGATGGCTGCGAAGCCGCCACGCATGGACCCGGTGCCGCAGTGAGACACATTTGTCATGGTTTCCCTACAGACAGTCGTGCTGAACTCCCCCAAAATTGCGCGTCAGGTTGTTCGTCCCGCCGGGACGTTGACCGTTTTGGGACATCGCCGATCATGGATGAAAGCACTGCACTGGGGCACGCGACCGTTCTGATTGTTGAGGATCAGGCGCTGATGCGCAGGACCTTGCGCGGTTTCCTGCAATTTGCGTTTCCCGGCTGCAGCTTCCTCGAAGCGGATGACGGGGCGAGCGCGCTTGAGGCCTGCGCGGCTGGCCAACCGGATCTGGTGTTGATGGACAAGTGCCTGCCCGATGGCGACGGCATTGAACTGACCTCCCGCCTGAGAATGCTCTATCCCGGCATCCGGGTCATCGTCATTTCACAGCGCAGCGGTGAAATCTATGTGCAGCACGCCCTGGCGGCCGGCGCGCGGGCCTACCTGGTCAAGGACAGTCTGGGCGCCGAACTCATTCCTGCAGTCGCGGCTGCCATCGGCATCACGGCGGCGACGCGCGCGGGAACATCGTCATGAAAAGCCTTGCTCCACCCCTTCGCCTGGTCTTGCTGAAAGTGGATGGTCAGACCTACGCATTGCATCTGGAAGCAGTCGACCGCGTCCTGCGCATGGCCGCCATCACGCCGCTGCCGGGGGCTCCGGATGTGGTCGAGGGCGTGATCAACATTCAGGGTGAGGTGCTTGCCATCGTCAGCATCCGCCGCCGTCTCGGTCTCCCCCCGCGCAGCGTCGCGGTGGCTGACAGCCTGGTGGTGGCGCATGCGGGCACGCGGCGCATCGCCATCATCGCCGAGTCGGTTCTGGGCGTGGCCGAATGCGGGGCCGGCGCCGTCGTGGGCTGCGATGACATCGGCCATGGCATCCGGCACATCGAGGGCGTGGTCAAGACCAGCGACGGCCTGGTCCTGATACAGGACCTGGAACGGTTCTTCTCGGCCGAGGAAGAGCAGTCGCTGGACATGGCGCTGGAAAGGGCCTGACCGATGACCAGCGCACCGCCACTTGCCTTGCCCGATGCGCTGCTGTCGCAGCTGAGCGATTATCTCGAAGTGCATATGGGGCTGCACTTCCCCAGGGAGCGCTGGCGTGACCTGGAGCGCGGCGTCGCCGCGGCGTCCCGCGATGCGGGCCACGCGAATGCCGAGACCTTTATTCGCTGGCTGCTCGGCGCGCCCCTGACCCGAACCCGGATCGAGGGGCTGGCCAGTCACCTGACGATCGGCGAGACCTATTTTTTTCGCGAGAAAGCCAGCCTCGACATTCTGGAGCAGCGCATCCTGCCGGAGTTGCTGCAAGCTCGCGCACAAGGCGATCGGCGCCTGCGCATCTGGAGCGCAGGCTGCTGCAGTGGCGAGGAGCCCTATTCGATTGCCATGCTGCTCGATCAGCTGATCCCCGATCCCGAAAAGTGGAACGTGAGCATCCTGGCGACGGACATCAATCCGCAGTTCCTGCGCAAGGCGGCGCTTGGCATCTACAGTGCCTGGTCGTTCCGCGACACGCCCGGCTGGCTCAAGGAGCGCTATTTCACCCGGCGCGGAGACGGGCGCTTCGAAATCCAGCCGCGGATACGGCAGATGGTGAGCTTTTCCTATCTCAATCTCGCCGAAGATGTCTACCCCTCGCTGGTGAACGGCACCAACGCGATGGACATCATCCTGTGCCGCAACGTGCTGATCTATTTTGCCCAGGAAAGGGCGAAACAGGTCGTCACCAAGCTGCACCGATCGCTCGTTGATGGCGGTTGGGTGATCACCAGTCCGGCGGAGACTTCGGCCAGGTTGTTTTCCGAATTTGCCACCGTCCAGTTTCCCGGGGCGTTCCTGTATCGCAGGATGGCGAATGCCGGGCGCCGTCCCGCCGCCGCGCCTGAGTATTCAGAGCCGTGGCAAGACCGTGATGCCAGGTCGGCCCACGCGGCCCTCCGCCCACCGCCGACTTCTGCTGAAGCCGTGAACGCTTCGCTGGACAATGGGGGCGACCAACACGACATGCTGCGCCGCGAGGCCCGCGCCTGCGCCGATCAAGGCCGGCTCGCCGAGGCGGTCGAGTGGTGCGCGAAGGCCATCGCCGTCGACAAGATGAACCCGGCGCACTACTATCTGCTTGCCACCATCGAGCAGGAACGGGGGCAAGGCGACGCCGCCGAAAGCGCACTCGGACGCGCGCTTTATCTGGAGCCCGACTTCATCCTGGCGCATTTCGCCCTGGGTAATCTTTGCCTTGCCGCAGGACGCCGGCCGCAAGCGCGACGGCATTTCGCCAATGCGCTGACCCTGCTGCAGGCATGCCCTGCCGATGCCCTGCTACCGGAAGCCGACGGGCTGAGCAGCGGCCGGCTGGTCGAAATCATCAGCGCCGTGCAGGCCAGCCTGCCGCGCACACCCAGGGAGCTGGCCGCATGAACGCCGACAAACCCGCATTGCGCAAGCCGCAGGGAGCAGCCATCGACTGGGCCGAACTGCGCGCCCGCATGGACGACGCCTGGGCCACCGGCGACCGGGCGTGGACGCCGACAGCCGACGAGACTGCACGCATCCTGCGCGAGAGGGCGCTGGCCCTCGCCCTGGAGCCCGGCGCGGCGAAACCCCTGGAGTCCAGCTTCGAGGTGATTGAATTCGGGCTCGCCCATGAGCGCTACGCGATCGAATCCTCGCATGTGCGCGAGGTAGTTCCCCTGGAAAACCTCACTCCGCTGCCCTGCACGCCGGCCTTCGTGCTCGGCATTGTCAACTTGCGCGGCGAGATTGTTTCCGTCATCGACCTGCGCAGGTTCTTCGATCTTGCGCTAACCGGTTTGCCCGACCTGAACAAGGTCATCGTTCTCGAGTCTGCCAGCATGGTGTTCGGCATCCTCGCCGATGTCGTCTACGGCGTGCGCCGCATGGCGCTGGACGACATCCAGCCTTCGCTGCCCACCCTCACCGGCATCCGGGAAAAGTACCTGAAGGGGATCACCGCGCAACGCACGGTGGTTCTCGATGCCGCGAAGCTGCTGGCCGACGGGGACATCGTGGTGCAGCAACAGGTGGCTGCCTAGCAGCCCCGGACCGGGAACGGACATGGAACAAGAAATGGCATTCAAAGGGAAGCTGACATGAAATGGTTTTTGAATCTCACGACCCGCAACAAGCTCTTCGTCAGCTTCGGACTGATGTTCGCGCTGATGGTGTGGGTGATCGCAAGCGCCTACACGGGCATCAACACGCTGCGCGCGTCGCAGGAGCGCCTGTACAGCGAAGACATCGCCAACGTGCGCGATCTGCAGGTTCTGCGCGTACATCAGAACCAGATGCGGGCGGCGATGGTCGAAACGCAACTGGCGAGCAAGCGCGCGGAACAGGACTCCCTGCTGGCGCAGGTCGCGGACCGTTCGCAAAAGTTTGATCGCGTCATCCTCGAGCTGATGGCCCGGGCGAAGAACGACCCGAAGCAGTCAGCACGGCTGGAGGAGCTGAAATCGGTCTGGCAGGCATTCGCCCAGACCAGGGACGCGGAGCTCATCCCCCTGATCCTGGCCGGCAAGCTTGACGAGTCGCGCCAGATCCTGGCCGGGGTGCAGCACGAACGGCACGAGAAGATTCGCGCCATCGCCACGGAACTCGCTGGCGCCGCGGAAGAGCGTGCGCGCCTCGCGGTGGCCGACGCCGAGGTGCAGGCAAAAGGCTTGCTGCGCGCCTTGCTGCTGGTCGGAATCGCGGCCCTGGCCATCGGCGTGGTGTTGGCGCTGCTGATGGAACGGGCAATCGCGGGACCGCTGCGCGAACTGTCGCGCGCCGCTGAGCGGGTTGCTGCCAGCGATCTCACGGTCGAAATGCCCAGGGACGATCGTGCCGACGAGGTCGGCACCTTGTTGCGTGCGTTCGGCGGCATGGTCGAAAACCTGCGGCGCACGACCCGGGAACTGAACGAAGGTGTCAGCATCCTTGCCGCCTCGTCCAGCGAAATCCTCGCCACCACGACGCAGATCGCGTCTGGTGCGGCGCAGACGGCGGCCGCGGTGAGCGAGACGACGGCGACGGTGGAGGAAGTGAAGCAGGCCGCTGGCGTATCGAGCCAGAAGGCGCGCTACGTTTCCGAGAGCGCGCAGAAAGTGGCGCAGGTATCGCAGGCCGGGCGCAAG
>JBASJO010000288.1:0-7664 GCA_049655365.1 Rhodoferax sp.
GTCGCTGCGCGAGTGGTCTGACCCACAAGGTCTCAGATAGGCAAGCTGTCAAAAGATTCGTAGCTTTTGCGCAGCCAGTTTTTCACGCGCTGGCGTTCCAACAGGCCCAGCGCATCGTCTTCCGAGCGGTTATGAATGGCGGCCCAGAAACTGGCATTCTGGCGGTCGATCTTGCGCATGCTGGCTTCATGCAGTTGCGCCAGGGTGACGATTTTGGCGCTCATTTCCAGCGCTCTGGCCATGGCAGGTGATTCCTCCAGCTCTGAAAAATCGCTGCCACGCCCCATGTTCTTGACAATCAGATAATTGGGCCCTTGGCCATAGGCGTCCAGCAGGCGCTCCAGCAGGTCGACCGAGTCCTTGCCGGCGTCGGCCACATGCCAGAAGTTCACCGCAACCCCCATGTCGGCCAGCAGGCTGAGCAGATCGGAGTCCTTGATCCAGCGCGCCAGCGGAGCGGCTGTTTGCGCCGCCAGGTCGACGATCACGCGCGGCGTGTCAGCCTCGTTGGCGGCCTCGAATACGCTCACCACCCGGTCCAGACCCTCGTAACTGTCGACCAGCACCGGCGCGGCGTAGTCGGCATAAAAGCGGGTGAACGAGGTGTGCGAGCGGTCGGTGTCAAAACCCATGAAGGGCAGGTCCTTGTCGATCAGGTATTGGGCCAGCAAGCGCGCCACCACCGATTTGCCGACACCACCTTTTTCGCCGCCGATGAAATTGAGAGAGCTCATGATTTTCCTGTTGTGTTGTTGATTCGGCCCGGTAAAGTATGAACCGTTCGCCCTGAGCCTGTCGAAGGGCTTCGACGAGCTCAGCCCGAACGGAACTTAAAACATCATCGGGCCGGATCAGTAGTTGAATTTGTTGCTGTTGCGAGGGAGCGCAAGCAAGAGTCGTGCACGCCGCCTGGATTGCGGACTGGGCTTTCCATGAACGGCTTGTCATTGCGGCCCCGGATCGAGCCCGGGATGACAACTTCGGCGGGCAACCATGACAAGGTCAGGCTCAGGTGATTTTTTTGACCAGCACCTGGCTTTTGCGGTCCCAGTTGTACTTGCGTTTGCGCGCTTCGGGCAGCCAGTCGGCATCCACCTGCACAAAACCGCGTTTCAGGAACCAGTGCATGGTGCGTGTGGTCAGGACAAAAATACTGTCCAGCCCGGCCAGTTTGGCGCGCTGCTCGATGCGCTTGAGCACGCGTTCGCCGTCACCCTGGCTTTGCACTTGTGGCGAGACCGTGAGCGCGGCCATTTCGCCGGTGCGTGCCTCCGGGTAGGCGTACAGCGCGGCGCAGGCAAAAATCACGCCGTCGTGCTCGATCACGGTGTACAGGCCGACATCACGCTCTATTTCAGTGCGGCTGCGCTTGACCAGTGTGCCGTCGTTTTCGAACGGCTCGATCAGTTGCAGGATGCCGCCAACATCGTCCACCGAGGCCTCGCGCAGGCTCTCCAGCTTTTCGTCGACCACCATGGTGCCAATGCCGTCGTGCACATAAACCTCCAGCAAGATCGAGCCGTCGACGGCAAACGGGATGATGTGGCTGCGCTCGACGCCGCCTTTGCAGGCCTTGACACAGTGCTGCAAATAAAACGCCGTGTCGCGGGGCGTGTTGGCGCCAGGCAGGTCGGTCAGCAGCTTTTCAGCGGCGGCCAGCGGCAACTCGGTGTCGATGGGGTTGTCTTCACTCACCGGCTGACCGACCTGGGTCGGAATGCCGGCCACCTCGGTGACAAAAATCAGCTTGTCGGCTTGCAGCGCGGTGGCGACCGAGGTGGCGACCTCTTCCATGGTCAGGTTGAAGGCTTCGCCGGTGGGTGAGAAGCCAAACGGCGACATCAGCACCAGCGCGCCCATGTCAAGCGAGCGCATGATGCCCGCGGTGTCGATCTTGCGCACCACGCCCGAATGCTGAAAGTCCACGCCATCGACAATGCCGACCGGTCGCGCTGTCAAAAAATTACCCGAAATCACCCGTACTGTGGCACCCGCCATGGGGGTGTTCGGCAGACCCTGGCTGAACGCAGCCTCGATTTCATAGCGCAACTGGCCGGCGGCCTCCTGCGCACAATCTAGCGCCACTTCATCCGTGATGCGAATACCCCGGAAATAACGCGGTGTGTGTCCCTTGGCTGCAAGTTGCTCATTGACCTGCGGCCGAAAGCCGTGCACCAGCACCACCTTGACGCCCATGCTCTGGATCAGCGCCAGGTCCTGCGCCAGATTGGGCAACTTGCCCGCCGCAATCGCCTCGCCACAGACCCCCACCACAAAGGTCTGATGGCGGAACTTGTGGATGTAGGGTGCCACCGAGCGGAACCAGGGCACGAAGGTGAAGTTGAAGACGGATGGCATGGTGTATCCAGGATAGGGATGGACTGCTAATGATCTGAAAAGTGTAGCAGTGCGGCCGTTCTAATTGGTTGGGGTCAGCGCACATCGCTGCGCGATTGGTCTGCCCCGACAGTGGTCTGACCCGCAAGCCGCTCCAATCAATAAAATGTAATACACTAAACCATTATTTTGTAATTCTCATCATGACGCTCACTGTCCGCTTGCCTGAAACCATTGAAAGCCAGCTCACCCGCTTTTGCGAAGTCATGGGCATGTCCAAGTCTCAAGTGGTGCAGAGTGCACTGAAAGACTGGTTTGCCAAGCCGACGCCCACCCCTAACCACCCGTTGCTGGCGTTTGCCGACGCGGCTGTCAATTCGCCCGCCAGCGCGGACTGGCCCGGGCCTTATTCCAAAGACCGATTACGTCAGCAGGTGTTTGCCAGCGGCGCTCGGCACTTGGCGGCCGAGCCGATAGCGGCTTACCCGATTGAAATCCCTGCCGCCAATCCCGCTCACACAAGCCCCAAACGTGTGCCAAAGCGCAACCCGATAAAACCTGCACAAGCACGTCAGTCGGACCCGTCATGAGGGCCGCCCGCAACACCCTGATCGCAGACAGCGGTTTTTTGATTGCCTTGTTTGATGCCCGTGAACCCCACCATGCGGCAGCGAAGGCCTACCTGCAGCGCGCGCCGCAGCCCTTGCTGACCGTCGAAGCGGTGCTGGTGGAGGTGACATTTTTTCTGGCGGGGGCGCAGCGCCGTGCGTTCCTGAATGCGGTGGCCGCCGGTGCCTTGCCTGTCATGCCCAACGACGTGTCAAGCCATCGGCGCATAGCCGAGTTGTCGGTCAAATATGACGATATGGCGCCGGATTATGCGGACCTGGCCTTGATCTGGCTGGCAGAAACCGCCGAACTGGAGGCCATTTTGACGCTTGACGTGCACGATTTTTCACTTTATCGCATCAAAGGTCGCAAGAGTTTTGACCTGGTGGCATGGCAGTGAGTGTTTCGACCTTGAAGATTGATTTTCCCGAATCGCTGCCGGTCTCCGCCCGGCGCGACGAGATCATGGCTGCCATTGCTGCGCACCAGGTCATCATCGTCTGTGGTGAAACCGGCTCGGGCAAAACCACCCAGTTGCCCAAGATCGCCCTGGCGCTGGGGCGCGGCAAGCTCAATTACCCGGCGCTCAACCCCGATGGCACGCGCGCGCCGCCCGGCAAGCTGATTGGCCACACCCAGCCCCGGCGCATTGCCGCCAGCAGCGTGGCCAAGCGCATTGCCGAAGAACTGCACACCACGCTGGGCGACGTGGTCGGTTTCAAGGTGCGCTTTCAGGACCGGCTGAGCCGCGACAGCTCGGTCAAGCTCATGACCGACGGCATTTTGCTGGCCGAGACGCAAACCGACCCGCTGCTGAAAGCTTACGACACCATCATCATTGACGAGGCGCATGAGCGCAGCCTGAACATCGATTTCTTGCTGGGTTACCTCAAGCAGATTCTGCCGCGTCGGCCTGATTTGAAAGTGGTGGTGACCTCGGCCACGATTGATGCCGAGCGCTTTGCCGAGCATTTCGCGAGCCGAAAAGGGCCGGCGCCGATCATCATGGTGTCCGGGCGCATGTTCCCGGTGGAGCAGCGTTACCGGCCGTTTGAAGAAGCGCGTGATTACGATTTGAACAACGCGATCGCCGATGCGGTCGACGAGCTCTGGCGCGACGCCCACAACAGCGGTGATATCCTGGTGTTTTTGCCGGGTGAGCGCGAGATCCGCGAAGCCGCGGATCACCTGCGCGGCCATCTGAGCCATCAGCCGGTGTTTCGGGGTGCCGAGGTACTGCCGCTGTTTGCCCGCCTGAGCCAGGCCGAGCAGGACCGCATTTTTGACAGCCACAGCGGGCGCCGCATTGTGCTGGCCACCAACGTGGCCGAAACCTCGCTCACGGTGCCAGGCATCCGCTACGTCATTGACGTCGGCACGGCGCGCATGAAGCGCTACAGCTTCAGAAGCAAGGTCGAGCAGTTGCTGGTCGAGCCGATCAGCCAGAGTTCGGCGAATCAGCGTGCCGGTCGCTGCGGCCGGGTGGCCAACGGCATTTGTATCCGGCTCTATGACGAAAAGGATTTCAACAACCGGCCCAAATTCACCGACCCCGAAATTTTGCGCAGCTCACTGGCCGGGGTGATTTTGCGCATGAAGTCGCTGCACCTGGGTGTGGTGGAAGACTTCCCGTTCATCGAGAAACCCTCGGGCCGCGCGATTGCCGACGGCTACCAGTTGCTCAACGAGCTCGGTGCCGTGGATGACGCCAACGAGCTCACGGCCACCGGTCAGGAACTGGCCAAACTGCCGCTGGATCCGCGCGTGGGCCGCATGATCCTGGAAGCGCGCACGCGTGAGGCGCTGGACGAAGTTCTGGTCATTGCCTCGGCACTGTCCGTGCAGGATGTGCGCGACCGGCCCATGGAAGCGCAGCAACAGGCCGACCAGGCACACGCCAAGTTTGACGATGAAAAGAGCGAGTTCAGCGGTTACCTGAGGCTGTGGAAATGGATCAACGATGGCAAGGGCGGGGTAGGGCAGCACAAGCTGAGTAACCGCCAGTACGAACAATTGCTGCGGCAAAACTTTGTGAGCATGCGCCGGGTGCGCGAGTGGCGCGACATTTATTCGCAGTTGCACACCGTGGTGGCCGAGCACAAGTGGCGCCTCAACACCTTGCCGGCCAGTTATGAGCAATTGCATTTGTCGATGCTGGCGGGGCTGCTGGGCAACATTGGCTTCAAGCTGGAAACGGAAGGCGCTGGCAGCGGCGGTGAATATCTGGGCGCGCGCGGCATCAAGTTTTACCCGCACCCGGGCGCCCATCTGGTCAAAAAGCCGGGGCGCTGGATTGTGGCCGCCGAGCTGGTCGAAACCACGCGCCTGTTTGGCCGTGGCATTGCATCAATAGAGCCGCAGTGGCTGGAGCAGGTGGGTGGCCATTTGCTGAAAAAACAGCTGCTCGACCCGCATTGGGAAAAGAAGACGGCCGAGGTCAACGCGCTGGAGCGCGCCACCTTGTACGGCATCGTGGTCTACAGCGGCCGGCGGGTCAATTACGGCCGGGTCGACCTGGTCGGTGCGCGCGAGATTTTCATCCGCGAGGCTCTGGTCAACGGTCAGTGGGACTGCAAGTGGCCGTTTTTGCAGGCCAACCAGAAACTCATCAAGCAGGTGGAAGACCTGGAGCACAAGGCACGCCGCCAGGACGTGCTGATCGACGACGAGTTGATCTACGCCTTTTACGACCAGCAGTTGCCCGCTGACGTTTGCAGCGGCTACAGTTTTGATGCCTGGTACCGGGACGCCTGCAAAAAGCCCGAGTACCTGATGCCCATGCCGGTGCGCGGTGCGGCGCCCACCGGCAACAGCAAGTTGCTGCTGTTGACGCGCGAAGAGCTCATGCGCCATGAGGCGGCGGGCATCACCACGCAGTCGTTTCCCAAGGTCATCCGCCTGGGCGGTGTCGATTGCGCGGCCACTTACCTGCACGAACCCGGCGACGCCCGGGACGGGCTGACCGTGAGCGTGCCACTGTTTGTGCTGAACCAGGTCAACGAGGAGCGTTGCGAATGGCTGGTGCCCGGCATGCTCAAGGACAAGATTCAGGCGCTGCTCAAGACCCTGCACCAGCGCCCGCGCTCAAGGCTGGTACCACTGCCTGAGAGCGCGCGCAAGATGGCGGAAGCCTTGAACTTCCCAGAAATTTTTGGCCATGGCTCCTTGCTCGACGCCGTGCTGAAACTGGTGCGCGCCGCCACCGCGGTCGATGTGGTGCGCGCCGACCTCAAGGCAGACATGCTCAGCCCGCACTTTTTCATGAACTTCCGGGTGGTTGATGAACATGGCCGCCAGTTGGGGCAGGGGCGCAACCTGGGCGCGCTCAAGGCCGAACTGGGGGCCAAGGCGCGCGGTGCGTTCCAGGCGCTGGCCGGGCTCAAGCTGGGGCAGGGTGTTGCCAGCCCTGTCAGCGCTGGCGCCGGACCCGTCATTGCGAGCGAAGCGCGGCAATCCACGAAGTCCGAAAGCCTGGATCGCCGCGGCTTGCAGCCTCGCGATGACGGACCTCAGCGTGCTGAGAATTTGGCAAAAAATGCCACCCAAAACAAGGCTTCGGTGGCCAGCCAGCGCTACACCACCTGGACCTTTGGCGAGCTGCCTGAACTGCTTGAAATTCAAAAAGGCGGCCAGACCCTGATCGGCTACCCCGGCCTGATTGACGCGGGGGATGCAGTGACCATCGAGGTTTTTGACGAGCCCGATGTGGCCGCCGCCAAACACCGTGCCGGCCTGCGCCGCCTGTTTGCCCTGCAGATCAGGGACGCGCTCAAGTACCTCGAAAAAAATGTGCCCGACCTGCAAAAAATGGCCGTCAGCTACATGCAGGTTGGCAGGAATCCGGACGGAAGTGGCACTGGCGGCACGCTGGAAGAACTGCGCGAGCAAATCATCCAGGTGGCACTGGACCGCGCCTTTTTGCTTGACCCCTTGCCCACCGATGAATTTGCCTTCAAGAAACGCATCGACGAGGGCCGCGGCCGCCTGACCCTGATCGCCACCGAAGTGGCGCGCCTGGCGGCGGCCATTCTGGCCGAGTACGCAGTGGCGGCGCGCAAGATCAAGGACACCAAAAACGCGCCAGAAGCCACGCAGGACGCGGCCCAGCAATTGGCCCGCCTGATGCCCAAGCGTTTTTTAAGCCTCACGCCCTGGGCTTCACTGCACCACTTCACGCGCTACCTGAAAGCCATCACCGCGCGGCTCGACAAATACCGCGCTGATCCGGCGCGTGACCTGGCGCGCCTGAAAGAATTGCAGCCGCTGGAGCAGCGCTACACCCGTTTGCTGGCCGAGCGCAAGGGTGTGGTCGACGAGCGCCTGCAGGAATTCCGCTGGTTGCTGGAAGAGCTGCGCGTGAGCTTCTTTGCGCAAGAGTTGCGCACGCCGCAGCCGGTCAGCGTGAAACGGCTGGAGAAAGCCTGGGCGCAGCTGGTGTAGCCCTCCCGGATTGCGCTGCGCTTCATCCGGGCTACGGGTGCGCTCGCCGCGGTTGGCGAGGGTGCGGCCTGAAGCCCGGATGCCAATCCGGGGTGTTTGCTGCGGGCGCGTCAACACATTTGGAGCCTGCCTTGATTATTCGCACGCCCTGCTGCGCTGAGCGGACTATTCTGGTGCCCTAAAGCGGATTTTTCCGCCACAGGAGTCACCATGGCAACAAAACTCAAGGAATTTGCGACCACCCTGGTCGCGGTGGTTGAGCCGGAGACCTCGGCGCG
>JBASJO010000289.1:0-24091 GCA_049655365.1 Rhodoferax sp.
ATGTATGTGCATCAGATCATGTCCACGGGGGTGACCAGTGCCAGAATGGACACGCCCATCACCGAGGTGATTGGCCTGATGATCGATCACAACCTGCCGCACATTCCTGTGCTGGACGGTGACCGCAAAGTGCTCGGCATCGTGACCCAGACCGACACCTTGGCTGCACTTTACAAACGCGTGGCGCTGGCAGCGGCTTAAAGCAGCCCTTGCTCGGTCGCCATCACGGCGGCGTGCACACGTGAGCTCACGCCCAGTTTGCGCAACACGTGTTGCACGTGGATCTTGACGGTGGTTTCCACAATGCCGTGGTCGCGCGCGATTTCCTTGTTGCTGGCACCGCGCGCAATGCCGCGCAGAATGTCGAGTTCCCGCGGTGACAGGCTGGCCATGGCCTGTTCGGTGGGCGTGCTGTTTTTTGCAATGACCGATGGTGCAGTGGCCGCAGTAGTGGGGGCCAGCTTGACGTTGGTGCCTTTGTAGGCGGCGATCAGCTTGCCCATCATCTCGGGCGCAATGATGCTGTCGCCTTGTGCCGCGCGGTGCACGGCAGACGTGAGGTCGTCGCCTTCCATGGTTTTGAGCAGATAACCGCTGGCGCCACCCTTCAGCGCTGCGGCCAGGTCGTTCTCGTCTTCGCTTACGGTCAGCATCAAAATGCAGGCATCAGGTGCCGCTTCATGCAGTGAGGGCAGGGCATCCACGCCGCTGACGCCGGGCAAATGGTTGTCAAGCAGGATCACATCAGGCTGCAGTTCCTGGGCTTTGCGCAGCGCTTGTCCAGCGTCTGCGGCATCACCGACGACCGTCAAGCCCGGATCGCGGGCGAGCAGGGCGGTCAGGCCGCGGCGAAACAGGGTGTGGTCGTCGACGACCAAAATACGAACGGGGGTGTTGGCAGGCAGGGTGCTTGGCATGTTCAGACGGTGTTGGCAGCGGGGTTATTCGACAGGCTGTCGATGCGGGCGGCGTTGCTGGTGCTGGGGTGGGAGGGCGGTGTCAGGGTCAAAATGACCGAGCTGCCCCGCAATGGTGTCGACAACACCTCGATGTGCGCGCCAATGCGCTGGGCGCGCTCGGTCATGATGCGCAAGCCGACATGGGTTTCATCGAATTTATCCGTGTCGGGGTTGAAACCCATGCCGTCGTCGCGCACCTCAAAGCGCCAGGTGGGTTGCTGCTGCACATCCAGCCAGGCCTGCGACGCCCGGGCGTGTTTACGGATGTTGGACAGCGCTTCCTGCACGATGTGAAGCACCTGGATCTGGACATCCGGGGCCAGGGGCAAGCCCTGACCCTGCATCGTCAGGGTGGTTTTGATGCCACTTTGATGCTCGAATTTCTGCAGCGTGGTGGCCAGCGCGGGCTCGATGTCTTCGGCATTGGTGCGGGTCCTGAAGTGCAGCAGCAGTTCGCGCACATCGCTGTAGCTTTCGCGCACACCGGCGTCGATTTCTTCCAGGATTTTTGCGATTTCGCGCTCGTTGCAGTTCTTGACCGCGTCGCGCATCAATTGCACCTGGATCTTCAGGAAGGCCAGCGACTGGGCGATCGAGTCATGCAACTCGCGCGCTAGCAGGTGGCGTTCTTGGGACACGGCGGCTTCCTTTTCGAGCGCGTTCAAGCGCAGGTTTTCCATGCCGCTGGCCAGGTGACTGCTCAGGGCCTCCAGCAGCGAGCGCTCGGCAGGTGTCGGGCTGATGCGGGCGTGGTAAAACAAATCGACTTCGCCCATCAGGTGCTGGTGCAGGCGCACCGGCAGCGTCATCACGGTCTCGAACCCGGCCTTGAGGCAGTGCTGCATCGGGGCACTGGTTTCGTCCCGAATCGGAATGATGCGCAAATCCGAATCAGGGGTGACCGAGCCGCAGAAGCAGTCCCCGGTGTAAATGCACTGTTCGCCGTCGATCATGTCGGCAGGCAAGCCGTGGGCGGCCAGCATCAGGTGGCGTTGGCCACCCTGGTTGGACCAGCGCAGCGCGACCCCATCGGCATGGGAAATTTTTGCCAGGCTCTTGGTGAAATCCTGGGCCAGGGCGTCCAGAGAAGTGGCTTTGGCCACCAGCGCCGTGACCTCGTACAGGCTTTCCAGCCGGTCCGACTTTTCCTTCAGCAGCAAGGTCTTCTCGGCCACCTTGGCTTCGAGGTTTTTGTACATCGACTGCAAATGCTCGGCCATGCCGTTGAAGCCGTCGGCCAGGGTGCCCAGTTCATCGCTGGAGACCCGCTCCACCCGGGCGTCGAAATTTCCTTTTTGAATTTTTTCAATGGCCTGTTTCAATTGTCCCACCGGCTCCAGCACGAACAGGTAGCCGGTGTAGAGCAACACGCTGGCCCCCACCATCACCGATGCCAGCATGCTCATCTGCAGCAGGTGCAGCAGCGCCGTCCATTGGGCAATATGGACCTCGATGCTGTTGACGAAGTCATCGATATGGGACGCAAAAGACACCGTGTCGGCGCGCAAGTCGGCATAGCTTGTGGGCTTGGCCAAAATCCAGCGCGCCTGGTAAGCCGCCCAGTCGCTCTCGATCACGGCAAAGCGTTGATCCGTGTCGGTGTCCCAGGGCACAAACAGCGGGCGATCCGGATCACCTTGACGCAGGGTGGCCAGGCTGCGGTCGAATTCGGCGCTTTGGTCGGGAAGTTGGCTGGTCTCAAGGGTGCCAATGGAAAGCGACATGCGGTAAGACTGCATGCGCATGCGTCCGGCTTCGTTGACGGCTGCGGCACCGCCGTCCAGTTGCCACGAGACCCACAAGGTGGCAATGGTGGCCATGAAGATCAGGAGCAAGAATGGCGCTCCCACCATCAGCAGTTTGGCGCCCAGGCTCCAGTGGCGTTGGACGGTCACGATTGCGCCGTCCTTGCCGTCGAAGCAGGCTTGACTTCGGAAAAAATAGGAAGAGAAGCGGATTCCATGTGTTCAGTTTGCAAGATGACCGAAGTTTGCCATGAGACGGCAAACGACACCAAGCGACCTTAACACACGCCCAAAAAACACGGCCCCTGAGGTGGTCAAGGGCTGTGTTGCCACGCCGTCAGGCCTGGCGCTCGAAAATGGCGGCAATGCCCTGACCGCCACCAATACACATGGTCACCAGTGCATAGCGGCCGCCAATGCGCTCAAGCTCATACAAGGCCTTCACGGTGATCAACGCGCCAGTGGCGCCAATCGGATGCCCGAGCGAAATGCCCGAACCATTGGGGTTGACCTTGGCCGGATCGAGACCGAGGTCACGGCTGACGGCACAGGCCTGGGCCGCAAAGGCTTCGTTGGCCTCGATCACGTCGAGGTCATTGATGGTCAGACCGGCTTTTTTCAAGGCCATTTGCGTGGCGGGAACCGGGCCGATGCCCATGTATTTCGGGTCCACGCCGGCGTGCGCGTAAGCCACCAGCCGGGCCAGCGGTTTCAGGCCGCGAGCTTTGGCCGTGCCAGCCTCCATCAGCACCACGGCGGCCGCGGCGTCGTTGATGCCGGACGCGTTGCCTGCGGTCACGGTGCCGTTTTCCTTGAGGAAGGCGGGCTTGAGCTTGGCCAGGTCGGCCAGCGTGCAATTGGGGCGGTAGTGCTCGTCGGTGTCAAACACCACGTCACCCTTGCGGCTCTTCAATGTGACCGGCATGATCTGGCTCTTGAAATAGCCGGCGTCAATGGCACGCTGGGCACGGTTGTGGCTCTCGACGGCCAGGGCGTCCTGGTCTTCGCGGGTGATGCCCCATTTGGCGGCAATGTTCTCGGCCGTGATGCCCATGTGGATGTTGTGGAACGGATCGTGCAGGGCGCTCACCATCATGTCGACCATTTTGGTGTCGCCCATGCGTGCGCCCCAGCGCATGTTCAGGCTGGCATAGGGCGCGCGGCTCATGCCTTCGGCGCCGCCGCCAATGGCGACGTCGCAGTCACCCAGCATGATGCTCTGGGCAGCCGAGACAATGGCCTGCAGACCCGAGCCGCACAAGCGGTTGACGTTGAAGGCTGGCACACCCTCGGCGCAACCACCGTTGATGGCCGCCACACGCGACAGATACATGTCTTTGGGCTCGGTGTTGACCACATGACCGAACACCACATGGCCGACTTCGTCACCCTTGACCTGGGCACGCGCGAGCACCTCGCGCACCAGCTGGCCGGCCAGCTCGGTGGGGGCGATGTCCTTCAGGCTGCCGCCATAGGTCCCAATGGCAGAACGGGCGCCACTCACAATTACGACTTCACGTGTCATTACAGGTCTCCTCGGGTTAATAAATAATTACGGACGTATCTTAGCCTTAATTTCTGACAGAAAACCGACGTCAGAATGGCCCACTTCAGGTTCCGGCTTTGACCGTGTCGCGCACATCGGCGACCGCCTGCTGACCGAAGTCAGGGCGGGCCAACCAGGCCAGCACGCGCCGGGCGGCGGCGTCGGCGGCGCTGAGTTGTCCGGCGGACTTGAGCTGGGCAAAGCCGGCCTGATCCGGAAAACGAGCGGCGTCGGCGCTGCGCAATTGCACTTGCATGTCGGTGTCGATGACGCCCGGCGCCAGTGAGCAAACCTTGGCACCGTTGGCCAGTCGGGCTTCATCCAGCGCCACGCAGCGGGTGAAATGGTCCATGCCGGCCTTGGCGGCGCAGTAGGCGGCTTGTGAGGCCATGGCGCGGCGCCCCAGCCCCGAAGAAATATTGAGCACTTTGCGTGGCACCGCCCAGGCTTGGGTCGCCTGCAGAAAGGCGGCAGTGAGCAGCAGCGGGGCTTCCAGGTTGACTCGCATGGCGACGGCCAACTCGGCCGGGTCGGAGGCGCTCAAGGGGGCGATCGTCGGAATCACCCCGGCGTTGTTGATCAATGTGACGCTCAAGAAGCTTTGTGGGTCCAGGCTGTTGAGCCAGGTTTTGAGCCGAAGCGCGGCGGGCTCGGGCTGTGACAAGTCCAGCGCCCACTGTTCCAGCTTGCCCTTGTTCTGTGCTGCGCTTTCGGCCAGGGAAGGTGCAGGATGACGCGCCAGGCACAACACGTGATATTCCTGGCTCAGCAGTTGTTCGGCCATGGCCAGCCCCATGCCGCGGGAGGCGCCTGTCAGGATAAATAAATGTCTTTGCATGTTTCGTTGCCTTACTTGATGGAGGTCAAATTTTCTCTGATTCAGGTGACTATCATGAATCTCAACCAAAGTGGTTGTATGACAAGGAGAAAAAAATGCAAGTTCAAATCCACACCGATCACCACATTGAAGGCACTGAGGCCATGAGCCAATGGGTCAGCAGTGCCGTCACTGACGCACTGGCCCGGTTCAGCGGCCAGATTTCCCGGGTTGAAGTCCACCTGAGCGATGAAAACGGTGGCAAGAAAACCAGCCCCGAAAACAAGCAGTGCATGTTGGAGGCACGCCTTGAAGGACACCAACCGCTGGCTGTCAAACACCATGCGGGCAACCTGAATCAGGCCCTTGACGGCGCAGCCGACAAGTTGGTGCGATTGATTGAAAACACGCTGGGCCGCACTGCACGCGCCTGATTTTTAAAACGGCGGTTCGCTGGTAAACACCAAGGCTTGACCACTGACCGGGTGGGTCAACTCAAGCCGGCTGGCGTGCAGCAACAGGCGAGCAGCCTTGGCTTGGCTGGCCGGTGTGCCGTACAAGGCGTCGCCCAGAATGGGGTGCTGCAGGGCTTGCAGGTGCACACGCAACTGGTGTGATCGGCCGGTGACGGGTTCGAGTTCCAGTCGTGTCGTTTGCGCAGTCGGGTTGTGTTGCAACACGCGCCAGCGGGTGCAACTGGGCTTGCCTTGCGCATCGATGATGCGCCGGGGCCTGTTGGGCCAATCCAGCAGGATCGGCAGGTCAATCACTGCCCAGTCAGCGCCGGGTGAGGCCAGCAACCCATCCACCACCGCCACATAGCGCTTGTGCACCGCCCGATTGGCAAACGCAGCGTTCAAAGTGCGCTGGGCGCCAGCACCGAGCGCCATCACCAGCAGGCCCGACGTGGCCATGTCCAGCCGATGCACCACACGGGCCTCGGCATGGCGCTGTTGCACCCGGCGGCTCAGGCAGTCCTGATTGTCGTCGCCCTTGCCGGGCACACTCAACAGGCCGGCGGGTTTGTCCAGTACCAGCAGGGTGTCGTCGGCGTAGACGACGCTGACTTCAGACAAGGGGCGTCGCAGGCTTGGCCTAACGCGGCGCGTTTTTCAGCTTGCCTCGCACCGGCACCACGGTGGTGACGGTGGGCCGCACCGCGTCAGCAGACACGGGCTTGGGCGGCGAGGTGTCCTTCTTGGGTTTCTTGACCATTTTGTTGTTGCCTTGTTGACCTTTTGCCATGATGCGCTCCTGAGTGGTTGATGCGGTGTCGAATTGATTTGGACCGGCACATTATCGGCTGACATGCACCGCGGTCATGCGCCACCCTTGGGTTTGAGCGCTTGGAGTTTGCGGTACAGCGAGCGCTCACTGATGCCCAGTTGGGCAGCCAGTTCAGCGCGACTGCCGGTATGTTGATCCGCCATGCTTTGAAGCGCTGCCTTGGCCACGGATTTCAGGGAGCCCGGTGATGCGACCGGTGTGGCTGCAGCGACGGTGACTGGCGTCGTGCTGCTGAGGCAGCGCCGGCCAGAAAGCAATGCTTGCGCCACATGGCTGGCTTCCAGCGTGTCGCCGTCGCACAGCAGTGCCGAGCGCTCCAGCAAATTGCGCAACTCACGCACATTGCCGGGGTAGTTTTGCGCCTGCAATGCCTCCAGGGCACCGCTGCTGACGACCAGCTTGCGCTGCGGTGCGACTCTGGAGAGGAGGGCGTGGGTCAGCAAGGGGATGTCGTCACGTCGCTCGCGCAAGGCGGGCAGGTGAATCGGGAAAGTGCTCAGGCGGTAGTACAGGTCTTCGCGAAAGCGCCCCTGGGCCACCATCCGGTCCAGATCCCGGTGCGTGGCGGCCACCACCCGGATGTCGGCATGGCGCTGCTCGGTGCTGCCGACGCGCCGGTAGGTACCGGTTTCCACCAGGCGCAGCAGCTTGACCTGCATGGTCAGCGGTATGTCGCCCACCTCGTCCAGAAACAAGGTGCCACCGCTGGCCGCTTCCACCAAGCCGCCACGCGCGCTGTTGGCCCCGGTGAAGGCACCGCGCTCGTGACCGAACAACTCGGACTCAAACAGGTTCTCGGGCAGGCTGGCGCAGTCCACCGGCACCAAGGCCTTGGCGGCGCGGTGGCTGGCCTCGTGCACCGCGTGGGCCACGAGCTCCTTGCCGGTGCCTGATTCTCCGAGCAGCAGTACGGCTGCTTGCGACGGCGCCACCCGCGCCACCAGGCCGAGCATGTGCAGGAAAGCCGAGCTGCGGCCAATCAAGCCCTGGGCCGCCGCGTGGTCTTGCGTCACCCGCAACGCTTCCATTTTTTCCACGTAAAAAGCCTGCTGGCCTGTGGCGTCAAGCAGCGGTGCGAGCTCGATATTGACGTATTCCTCGCCTTTCGGGGTGTGATGCAGGTGCAGCACCCGCTCACGCTGGCCGGATTCGCGCGAACGCGCCAGCGGACAGGATTCGCCGGCCTGATCGCAGGGCACGCTGAAGCGGTGCGACACCTCGTAACAGGTTCGCCCCACCACGCTGTGTTGTGGGCTGAACTGGCGCCGGTAAGCGGCGTTGGCGGCCAGGATGCGGTACTGGGTGTCAAACAGGATGTGTGGTTCGATCAGGCCTTCAATGAAGGACATCAGCTCGGGCAAGGGTTTCATGGGAAAATCTTTCTGCAGGCTTTGCAGCGTTCCATGTCAAAAGTGACATTTAACTGCCAATTATGGCAGTTATTTCGGGCCAAGTGTACTGGCCTGGCTCTGTGACTCATTCCAAGTACTTGTTTTATATCAGGTTTATCGTTTGAACAGCAATGGCACGTTTCTTGGATAGCTAAAGCGTTTGTAACGTCTGGAATGAATGTGTACTTCCGTATCTTGAACAACGAGACCAGTGGTGCGTTGACTTATTTGCTGGCAGACCTCGACGCGCGCGAAGCGGTGCTGATCGACCCCCGCGCCTCGGACCTGCCTTTGCTTCTGGCTCTGCTGGCCGAGCGTGAGTTGCGCCTGTGCTGGGTTTTGCGCACGCACCACCACGACGACCTGCAGGCTGGCGAGCCTGAGCAACTGGCACGCTTGGGTGCCTCTGTGGTGCAAGGCGACACGTTGGCAGCCCTGCCATTGGGAGGTGCTACCGTGCTGCCCTTTGGCGCTGAACTGGTGCGGGTCTTGCCGACACCTGGCCATACGCCGTATTGCCTCAGTTTTGTTTGGCGCGATCGTCTGTTTTGCGGGGATTTATTGACCGTCACGGCCTGTCCGCACCAAGCGCGACCAGCAGCGCCTGAAGCGCTGTGGGACAGCGTGAGCCAGCGCGTCTTTACCCTGCCTGATGAAACACTGTTGTTTGCCGGGCATGAGCAGCGCGCGCGCGCCGTCAGCACGGTGCTGGAACAGCGCCGCTGGCACCGGTATTTTGCCGGCCGAACCCGCGATGATTTTCTGGCGCACATGGCTGCGCTGCCTGACAAAAATTGACCTGTTTTTATCTTTTGAGGAACCCCTGATGACCACTGAAAACAAAGAACCCAAAAAGGTGATCCCCATCGCCGTGGCGGAACCCGACGAGGAATTGGTGTCGCTTTACGCGGCACATCAAAAAATTTACCCGCGCAGCGTGTCGGGCGTATTCACGAATTGGCGCTGGATCATGGTGTGGGTGACACAAATCATTTTTTACGGTCTGCCCTGGCTTGAATGGGGCCAGCGCCAAGCCGTGTTGTTTGACTTGAGCGTGCGCCGCTTTTATATCTTCGGTCTTGTGCTGTACCCGCAGGACTTTATTTACCTCACCGGCTTGATGATCATCTCGGCCTTGTCGCTGTTCCTGTTCACGGCCGTGGCGGGGCGCCTGTGGTGTGGCTTTGCCTGCCCGCAAACGGTGTACACCGAAATCTTTTTGTGGATAGAAAAGAAGCTCGAGGGCGACCGCTCCGCGCGCATGCGCCGTGACGAAGGTCCGATGACGGCCGAGAAGTTCGCCCGCAAGGCGGGCAAGCAATTTTTGTGGATTGCGTTTGCGTTCTGGACCGGCTTTACCTTTGTCGGCTACTTCGTGCCGATGCGCGAGATGGCCGGCGCCTTTTTGGGTGGCCAACTGGCGGCCTGGGAATTTTTCTGGGTTTTCTTTTATGGTTTTGCCACTTACGGAAACGCCGGTTTCATGCGTGAGCAGGTGTGCAAGCACATGTGTCCCTATGCCCGCTTTCAGAGCGCCATGTTCGACAAGGACACGCTGATCGTGACCTATGACGCCGAACGTGGTGAGCCACGCGGCGCCCGTTCCAAAAAGGCCGACCTCAGCACCCTGAACCTGGGCGCCTGTGTGGACTGCACCTTGTGCGTGCAGGTGTGCCCGACCGGCATCGATATTCGCAATGGCCTGCAATACGAGTGCATTGGCTGTGGCGCCTGCGCCGATGTGTGTGACGTGGTGATGGACAAGGTGGGCTCTCCGCGCGGCCTGGTCAAGTTTTCCACCGAAAACGCCATGAAGAACCACTGGACCAAAGAGCAAACCGTCAAACGGGTGTTGCGCCCTCGGGTGCTGGTCTACACCTCCATTCTGCTGGGCATTGTGCTGGCCATCTTTGTCAGCCTGGCCACGCGCACCCCGTTCAAGGCGGACGTGGTGCGCGACCGCGGCGTGATGGCACGCGTTGTCGAGGCTGGGCAGGTGGAGAACGTGTACCGTATCCAGGTCATGAACGCCACGGAAGCCCCGCAGCGTTACAAAATCTCGGTGGAAGGCCTGCCTGGCATCAAGATCATGTCCGAAGACACCGTCAGCATTGCCTCCACCGAGGCCCGCTGGGTGGCGGTGCGGGTCCAGGTGCCACCAGAGGCCGATAAGCCCGGTGCGCATGAGATTCGGTTCATCATCGAATCCCTGGACAGCCCTGGATTGCTGCGCGAAGAATCCAAGTTCATCATTCCACAGTAGGCCGGGGCGGTGTGGATAGGTCTCGGGTTGGCTCTGGCGGGGTTATGGGGCGCGCGCGCTGCCGCACACGCTCTGATTCTCAAAGGCCTGCGCGCGCCGCGCGTTGCGGCACTGATCAGCCCCGCATCACTGGGCCTTGAGGCGCAGCCTGTTGGCATTGCAGGCGCCAATGGCAAAACACTGTTTGCGTGGTTTGTGCCGGTGCCTGGTGCATCAACAATGCCTGCAGTGCTGGTAATGCACGGCTGGGGCGCCAATGCCAGCATGATGTTGCCCTCGGTCGCCCCCTTGTTGGGCGCGGGTTTTGCGGTGTTGCTGCTGGATGCGCGCTGCCACGGTGCCAGTGGTGACGAGGCCTTCAGCTCGCTGCCGCGCTTTGCGCAGGACATCGAGGCGGGCCTGGACTGGCTGGCCCGGCAGAGACAGGTCGATGCCGGCAGACTGGCCGTGATCGGACACTCGGTCGGTGCCGGTGCGGCCCTGCTGAGCGCCACGCGGCGCGATGACATTCGGGCCGTGGTCAGCATCAGCGCCTTTGCCCACCCCTGCGAGGTGATGCGGCGCTTGCTGGCTGCAAACCACATTCCTTACTTTGGCATCGGCTGGTATGTGCTGCGCCATGTGCAGCGCGTGATCGGGGCGCGTTTTGACGACATTGCGCCCATTCACAGCGTGACTCGGGTGCGCTGCCCGGTGCTGCTGGTGCACGGTGAAGACGACGACATGGTGCCGTTTGATGATGCTCAGCGTCTGCTGGCAGCCGGGCAAGAGGGCAGGGTGCAACTGTTGGCCGTGGCCGGGAGGCACGATCCCAGTGCGGCGCTGCAAAGCGAGCAGTCGCATTTGCTGGCCTTCTTGAAGGCGCAGCTCGGTGGAATGGAGAAGCCGGTCGGGCAAGAGCGGGTTGAGGCTTTTTCGGCTAAAGTGGGAGATTCAACATGAGTGAGCAACGCCCATACAACCGGAACCAAGATGTACGTCCCAAGCCATTTTGAAGAATCACGCCTGGATATTTTGCATGGATTCATCACCGAAAACCCACTGGGGCTGCTCGTGACCCATGATGGGAATGGGCTTGATGCCAATCACCTGCCTTTCGAGCTTGACGGGAAAGCAGGTGTTCATGGGGTGCTGCGTGCCCATGTTGCACGCCATAACCCGGTCTGGCAATCGGTTGGTCATGGCGACGGCGTGCTTGTGGTGTTCCGTTCGGAAGACGCCTACATCTCACCCAGCTGGTATCCCAGCAAGCATGAGTTTCATAAGCAAGTTCCGACATGGAACTACCGGGTTGTACATGCCCATGGGCGCATCACCCTACATGACGACGAACGCTATGTTCGCGGTCTGGTTGCCAGGCTGACCCGCAAACATGAGGCGCTTCAATCCACGCCATGGAAGATGGGCGACGCGCCGCAGGATTACATCAACACCATGTTGCAAGCCATCGTGGGCATCGAAATCGAAATTACCCGGTTGGTCGGCAAATTCAAGCTCGGTCAAAATCGGGAAGAGCGTGACCGCATGAGTGCTGGCGCAGCCTTGATCGGGCAGGGCAAGCAGGTGCTGGGCCAGGCGATGCTGGACGCCAAACCGAAGGTGAAATAAGCCATGAATGAAAGCCCCATGAACGCCGGGCCGCAGCGCAATATCTGGTTACGTGGCCTTTTGATGATCCTGATGGGCCTGGCCTACCAACTCTCAGGCACCGTGTTGTTTTTCATCGCCGTCATCCAGTTTGTTATCGCTCTGGTCAGTGACAAGCCCAACCCTCGCCTGTCTTGGTTTGGCCGAAGTCTGGGCCGATTCCAAAGCCAGATCGCCAACTTTGTGAGTTTTGCCAGGGAAGACGTCCCTTTTCCTTTTGCCGACTGGCCATCGGGTGACTGACCGGCTCAGGCCGGCAACACGATGCTGCTTGACTCACGCCAGATAAAACCAGCCGGCCACCGCTGCCAGTGCCATTGATAAATGAAAAAGGCTCCAGCGTAAAAAATGCTTGCGCAGCCCCTGGGGCGACAGCGCCGAAATCAAAAACAGCCGCCCGTCTTCGGGTGCCCGCAGCAAGTGGATTCCGGCTTGCTGGCGGATGCTGCGGTGCTCGCGTTCAACGGTCTGGGCGGCCAACTTTCGGGCCAATTCCCATTCCAGCAGGTCAATGGTGCCATTGCGGTCCAGGTCAAAGCGCTGGTGCAGGTTAGTCCGGTCCTGCTTCCAGCGGGTCAGCAGGGCGCTCACGTCTTCGCGTGCATTCAAGGCCGAACTGGAACCGCCCAGGGTCAAAAACTCACCCAGCACATAGATCGTGCTGCCACCGAACAGACATTCTTCCACCAGCTTGTCATCGCCAGGGTAGCTGGTGCGCACTTGCGCGCCGACCACCTCGGCATGGTCCGGGTCGACGCTGCAGACGCCGCTGGCGTCCACGATGTCGAACGTGGCGCTGCTGGTGCCGCTGTCGATCTGGCGCCATTCGCGCTTGGCGTTGTCCCTGGAGTACAGCCGGTAGCGGTACCAGATGCAGGCGATGCCGCCCAGCGGGGTATAGATCAGCTGGTCAGTTTGGGTGCTGGCGCGGCCCATGATCTCGACATAGCCCTGCGCTGCGGAGGCAATGCGTGAGGTGGCCAACTCGGCAATGGCGCGGGTGCGGCGCAAGCTGCCGAGCCAGGCCACCCCCGCCAGCAAGGCCGCGCCCGCCAGGCACCAGCGCGCCTGCAAACCGGGGCCAGACTGCGCGGCCACGGCGATCAAAGCGAAGTACAGGCCGGTGACCAGGCTACCCAGGTTGAGCCCGAGGTGCTGCAGACCGCGCAAACCTCGCACCAGCATGGTTCAAGCCTTGAAGCGTTGGCCGATGTCGACGTCTTGCAGCTCGGTCACTGCGAACTTCAGCAACTCGAACGCCTTGAAGTTGAACAGTCGCGCCAGCACGAGATCGGGAAACTGCGCGATGGCCACGTTGTTGATGTTGACGCTTTCGTTGTAGAACTCGCGCCGGTCGGCAATGGCGTTTTCCAGCCCGCTGATGCGTGATTGCAGGTGCAGGAACTGCTCGTTGCTTTTGAGGTCGGGATAGGACTCCGCCAGCGCAAACAATTGCCCCAGACCACTGCGCAAGGCGCCTTCGGCCAGGCCCAGGGCGCCCATGTCGTGGGATTGACGGGCCTCTGACACCCTGGAGCGCGCCCGGATCACTTTTTCCAGGGTGCTTTGCTCGTATTGCATGTACTGCTTGCAGGTGTCGACCAGCTTGGGCAGCTCTTCGTGGCGCTGCTTGAGCAGCACATCGATGTTGGCCCAGGCCTTGGACACCGCATTCTTGACCTTGACCAGGCTGTTGTAAAGCGTGATGGCATACAGCAGCACCACGGTCAGCACAATCCAGAAAATCGCATCCATGAATGGCTCCTTGTCGTTGACGTGAATGAACGGCGCCTTGGCACGACCCGCCGCGGCATCTGTCACAGGAATGAGGGCTGTTCCAGCACCTTGGGCATCCTATACTTCAAGTCTAATCGGACATCATGATGAAAATTCTTATTTGCAACGACGATGGTTTTCGGGCACCCGGCATTGTGGCGCTGTACGAGGCGTTGAAAGACGTCGCCACGGTTGAAGTGGTGGCGCCGGAGCACAACAACAGCGCCAAGTCCAATGCGCTGACCTTGCACACACCGCTGTATGTGCAGCGTGCGGCCAACGGTTTCCGCTATGTCAACGGCACACCGGCTGATTGTGTCCACATTGCCCTGACGGGGCTGCTGGATTACCGCCCGGACCTGGTGCTGGCGGGCATCAACAACGGCGCCAACATGGGCGACGACACCATTTATTCCGGCACCGTGGGTGCCGCCATGGAGGGTTATTTGTTTGGTATTCCGGCCATCGCGTTTTCCCAGGTGGAACGGGACTGGCACCATCTGGACGCCGCAGCCATCAAGTCGCGTGACTTGGTGCTGCAGATGGGACAGCAGAACCTGATAGGCCACTTGCCCTGGTTGCTCAATGTCAACATCCCCAATTTGCCACTGGCGGAAATGGGACATCTGAAACTGTGCCGCCTGGGGCGGCGCCATTCCGCAGAAAAAGTCATCACGCAGATGAGCCCGCGCGGCGAGACCATGTACTGGATTGGCGCAGCCGGCCAGGCCAAGGACGACGCCGAGGGCACCGACTTCTCTGCCACAGCGCAAGGCCACATCGCCATGACGCCGCTCAAGGTCGATCTGACCGATCATGACCATCTGGGTTACTGGGCGCAAACAGCCGCCAAGTTGGCCGATTCAGTCGACTGATGACACAACCCGACCCGAGCCGTGCCAAGCTTCGGCCTGGTTTCCCAGCCAGGCTGGCGGTGCCCAAGGCGCCAGTCGCCCCCTTGCGACCTGCGACGTCAGCACGACCCTTGCTTGCGCCCAAGCTGATGACCCATCTGGCGCACGGTGTCGGGCTGGACTCCAGTGCGGTACGGCAAAGCATGGTGAACAAACTGGCGCAGCAAGGCATGACCGACGCGCCGGTATTGCAGGCCATGGGCCGCATCGAGCGCCACCGCTTTGTCGATACCGCCTTGGTGAATCAGGCTTATGAAGACACCAGCCTGCCGATTGGCCTGGGGCAAACCATTTCCAAACCCGGTGTGGTTTGCAGAATGCTTGGCTTGCTGCGTCAGGGCAGCCCGGGACCCTTGGGGCGGGTGCTGGAAATTGGTACTGGCTGCGGCTATCAGACGGCGCTGCTGAGCCTGCTGTGCCATGAGGTCTATTCAATGGAGCGCTTGCGCGGTCTGCATGACAAGGCGCGTGACAACCTGCGTCATCTGAGGTTGGCCAATGTTCATCTGCTGTTTGGTGACGGTATGCCGGGCTATGCCAGGGGTGCGCCTTATGCCGGCATCATTGCCGCGGCGGGCGGCGAGGCCGTGCCGCAAGCCTGGATCGATCAGTTGGCCGTCGGTGGCAGGTTGGTGGCGCCCGTCTCCGTGGGCGCCACGGGTGCGGGCAAACAGGTGCTGATGGTGGTTGACAAGACGCCGCAAGGGGTCCAGCAGACGGTCATGGAGGGCGTTTTCTTTGTCCCTTTAAAATCGGGCATTGCATGATGAGGGTTGATATATGACGGTTTTGAAGCGACGTTTGGGTTTGTCTCTGGCAGTGACGTGTGTGTTGTTGACTTTGGTGGCGTGCGGCTCCAGAAGCATCAACCGCGCACCGGTGGAGGAGCGGGTGACCCGGGCAGGTGATGTGATTGGCGTCGTGCCGAGCGTCAAGCCACCCCAAGGGTTCGAGCATGCGGGCAAGCCGGGTTATTACACCGTCAAGCCGGGCGATACCCTGACGCGCATCGCCCTTGAAAACGGCCAAAGCCCGCGTGATGTCGCGCTCTGGAGCCAGGTGGAGAACCCGAACCGCATTGAAGTGGGTCAGGTCTTGCGGGTGGTACCGCCTGTCAACCAGGAGGTGCAGGTGCAAGCCGTGCCCCGGGCCTCCGTGAGCACGGGTACGCTGGCACAGCCTGCAGCGCCGGCGCTTGCCTCCACGACAGCTGCCAACGAAACCCGTCCTGCGCCCACAACCGCACCAGAGTCGGACATCAACTGGATCTGGCCCACCAATGGGCCGGTGCTGGCCGGCTTTGACGATGTCAAGAACAAGGGCATCGACATTGGCGGCACCGCGGGCGAACCGGTGCTGGCGGCAGCCGATGGCCGTGTGGTCTACGTCGGGGCCGGTTTGCGCGGTTATGGCAACCTGATCATTCTGAAGCACAACAATGTCTATCTGACGGCCTATGCCCACAACCAGACCCTGCTGGTCAAGGAAGACCAGTCGGTACTCAAAGGGCAAAAAATTGCCGAGATGGGCAACAGTGATGCAGACCGTGTGAAGTTGCACTTCGAGGTGCGCCGCCAGGGCAAACCGGTGGACCCCGCCAAGTACCTGCCTGCCAGGTAACGCCATCCTCCCAAGCCCGCCAAGCTGGCCGGGCCAGACCAAGACTGAATTGAATGATTGAACCGACTGATCCCACGGCAGCCAAGTCTGCCGTGCCTGCCGTGCCTGCCGACTGGCTCTATGTGGAGTCGCTCGACCTGGAAGCCCAGGGCGTGGCCCACAAGGCCGACGGCAAAGTGGTGTTCATTGAAGGTGCGCTGCCGTTTGAATATGTCAGTGCCAATATCAACCGCACCAAACACAGCTGGGAGCGCGGCACGCTCACCGTCGTGCACCGTGAGTCTTCCCAACGGGTGGAACCCCATTGCCCGCATTTCGGCCTGCATCAGGGTTCCTGTGGTGGCTGCAAGATGCAGCATGTGCACATGAGCACGCAGGTCGCCGTCAAACAGCGCGCGCTGGAAGACAATTTATGGCACCTGGGCAAACTCAAGCCCGAGACTATTTTTCGCCCGATCGAAGGCCCGGCCTGGGGTTACCGCTACCGCGCCCGCTTGTCGGTGCGTTATGTGCGTAAAAAGGGCGCGGTGCTGGTGGGTTTTCACGAGCGCAAGAGCCGCTATGTGGCCGACATGCAGGTATGTCCGGTGCTGCCGCCACACGTTGACGCCATGCTGATGCCTTTGCGTGCGCTGATCGCCTCGCTCGATGCCGTCGAGACCATTCCCCAAATTGAATTGGCCTGCGGCGACAGCGTCACAGCCCTGGTGTTGCGTCACCTTGAGCCCCTGAGCGCCGCTGATTTGACCCGGCTACGCGAATTTGCCCGTCAGCATGCGGGTGTGCAGTGGTGGTTGCAGTCCAAGGGACCTGAAACCGTGTGTTTGCTCGATGAAGGTGGTGAGGTGCTGAGTTACGCCTTGCCCGAATTCGGCATCATCATGCCGTTCAAGCCGACCGATTTCACCCAGGTCAATCCGCAGATCAACCGGGTGCTGGTGTCGCGCGCCCTGCGCCTGCTCGACGCGCAGGCCGACGAGCGCGTGATTGACTGGTTTTGTGGTTTGGGCAATTTCACCTTGCCTTTGGCAACCCAGGCGCGCGAGGTGCTCGGCATTGAGGGCAGTGAAACGCTGGTAGCCCGGTCGCGCGACAACTACCTGAGAAACAAGGCTTCAACCAGGCCCGGCAACACCCTGGCTGCCACTGAATTTGCCGCCCGGAATCTGTTCGAAATGACGCCCGAACTCCTCATTGCAGATGGTGTTGCCGACAAATGGCTGGTCGACCCACCACGCGAAGGCGCCTTTGCACTGGCACGTTCATTGGCCAGCCTGCATCAACAAAAATTGGGCTTGTCAGAGGAACCTGCCACGCCGGGAGCGAATGCCTGGCAGCCGCCCAAACGCATTGTTTATGTCAGCTGCAACCCGTCAACCTTGGCCCGGGATGCTGACTTGCTGGTGCACCAGGCGGGCTACCGCTGCAGCGGTGCCGGCATGGTCAACATGTTTCCGCACACCGCCCATGTTGAGAGTATTGCGGTGTTTGACCTGATGGTCTGAAGCGTTGACAAGCTTGATGCATCATGAAAAAAGGCTCCGAGGAGCCTTTTTTCTGGAGGAACTTAATCAGTTGGGGTCAGAGCACATCGCTGCGCGAGTGGTCTGACCCGCAAAGTCTCAGTCGCGTTCGCCACCAAAAATGCCGAGCAACGCCAGCAAGCTCTGGAACACATTGACGATGTCCAGATAGAGCGCCAGCGTGGCGCTGATGTAGTTGGTTTCGCCGCCATCCACAATGCGTTTCAGGTCATACAGCATGTAGGCGCTGAAAACGCCAATGGCTGCCACCGAAATGGCCATCATGCCGGCGGTCGAACCGACGAACACATTGATGACGCCGCCCACCACGATGGCCAGCGCGCCGACAAACAGCCATTTGCCCATGCCAGAGAGGTCGCGTTTGATGACGCTGGACAGGCTGGCCATGACAAAAAAGACACCGGCGGTGCCGCCAAAGGCCGTCATGATGAGGTCAGGCCCGTTTTTGAAGCCGAGCACCATGGCAATCATGCGCGACAACATCAGGCCCATGAAGAAGGTGAAACCCAGCAGCACCGGAACACCGGCGGCAGAGTTCTTGGTTTTTTCGATGGCGTACATGAAGCCAAAAGCGCCACCCAAAAACACCACCAGACCCATGCCGCCGCTCAGTGATTGGGTGATGCCGGTGGCCACACCCAGCCAGGCTCCCATCACGGTCGGGATCAGGCTCAGCGCCAGCAGCCAATAGGTGTTGCGCAGAACTTTGTTGCGCTCTTGCGCCATGGCGCCAAAGCCATGGCTACGTTCGATGGAATGGACGTTGTCAGTCATGTTCAAGCTCCTTGCTTGGGTTGGTGAAAAAATTAAACTGTATTTTAGTGGGCACCGATTTCGCGGGAGACAAGCCGCTGTCGGCTTCCTACTTTTCTTGAGGATACTTTAACCTGCAACGTGGGCAAATGAACTGCGAAGGCGCGTTATGCTTGGCCAACTTTTTTACAGGTGATTCCCATGAAGACCAAACCCACTCTGGAACTGTCCGACATCAAACGCATTGCTGCTGCAGCCGAGGCTGAAGCGCTGCAAAACAACTGGGTGGTCACGATCGCTGTGGTGGACGACGGCGGCCATTTGCTCTGGCTGCAGCGCCTGGACGGTGCGGCAGCCCTTTCAGCGCACATTGCACCCGCCAAGGCGCACACGGCTGCGCTGGGGCGCCGCGAAACCAAAAGCTACGAAGACATGATCAACGGTGGTCGTCATTCTTTCCTGAGTGTGCCGACCATTGGCGGCATGCTGGAGGGTGGAGTGCCGATCATGAAGGACGGTGTCTGCCTGGGTGCGGTCGGGGTCAGTGGCGTGAAATCCACCGAAGACGCGCAAATCGCCCGTGCGGGTATTGCTGCGCTCTGATGGCGTTTTACCAGGCGCAGAAGGTGTCCGGGGAGGGCTCATTCCAGCGCGAAGTGAATGGGAACGTTGAACCACATGTCTTGCGCCTTGCCATCGCGACGACCGGGCACGTAACGCCAGTTCATCGCGGCGCGCAAAGCCGCCTGGTCAAGGCGCGCATAACCACTTGACTGACCGATGTCGCCTTGTTGCGGCTTGCCGTCCTTGTCGATGAGCACCCGAATCACCACCCTGCCTTGTTCGCTCAACCTGCGACTGAGGGCAGGGTAGGCGGGTGCCGGGTTGTTCAGATAATCGGCGTTGCTGGACGGCAAAACCGTGACGGGCGCGGCCGGAGTTGCCTGGGCCTGTGTCGCCATACCCGTATTCGCGCTGCGTGCGATGTCCGCCTGGCCGACTTTGTCAATCACCCCGAGGCCCGTCGGCAGCTTGGTGGCGGGGGAGGGCAGCGCATCACTTGCCGTGGGCGTGGCTGCTTCGGTTTGTTTTTGCGCTGCCACCAGACTTGATGTTTTTACTTTGCCGAAAACCGGCCGCACGGGGCTGGCCGATGGCACGGGCGCGGCTGGCCGAGGGGATGGGGCGGTGGGTGCCAGTTGGAAGCGCAGGGTCGGCGCGACCACCCCGTCATGATCGGGTACAAACTGGAGCCAGCCAAGCAGAGCCACGTGCCCACCCACCACGCCCGAAATCAGACAGACCTTGCGCCACAAAACACGGTTCCTTAATGCTTAATAAGTCATGTGCTCGATGCGCAGCTCTTGCAGAATCGTGGTGGCAATTTCCTCGATCGATTTGGTGGTCGTGGACAACCACTTGATGCCCGAGCGGCGCATCATGGCTTCGGCTTCCTTGACTTCATGACGGCAGTTGGCCAGCGACGCGTACTTGGAGTGCGGGCGACGCTCGTTGCGAATTTCGCTCAGGCGTTCCGGCAGGATGGTCAGGCCAAACAGTTTTTTGTGGTGCAGCTTGAGCGCTGGCGGCAAATCCTGGCGTTCAAAGTCTTCCGGAATCAACGGGTAATTCGACGCCTTGAGCCCGTATTGCATGGCCAGATAGAGCGAGGTAGGTGTTTTGCCACTGCGACTGACCCCAACCAGAATCACGTCAGAACTGGCCAGGTCCCGGTGCGACTGGCCATCGTCGTGATCCAGCGAGAAGTTGATGGCGTCAATGCGCGACTGGTATTGTTTGCTTTTGCTGGCATCGCTGAAGCGACCGATGCGGTGGTTGGATTTAACGCCCAGTTCCTCCTCAAGCGGGTGCACAAAGGTGCCGAACATGTCCATCAGCATGCCCTGACATCCCTGGCTGATGACGGCCATGACTTCCTCGTTGGCCAGGGTGGTGAAGACCAGTGGCTTCTTGCCTTCAAGCGCGCCGGCCTGGTTGATTTGCCGTACCACCTGGTGCGCCTTGTCCACTGTGTCGGTAAAAGGCAGACGGACCCGTCGAAAGTCAATTTCAAACTGGTTCAGGATGGCGTGGCCAAAGGTTTCGGCGGTAATGCCGGTGCCATCCGAGACGAAAAATACGGTGCGATTGGGCATGGTGAAAGTGGGGGGTAAATTTTTGTGCGGGTCAAAGCCTACAATAATTATCCAGCCAAATTCAGAGCGCCAGACAATCCAATAAATCAAGCAACAGACAGATGCGTTGGCCTCTACAGCAGGTGCTGCCCGGACGGCACCTGGTCAAGCCCGGTTTTTTAACTTCTGGAGTTTTTTATGACAACACGATTTGCAGCGACCGCCCTGGTTGTTCCATTTGAGGATTTGAGGATGACCGACGTCGATTCGGTCGGCGGCAAGAATGCCAGTCTGGGGGAAATGATTTTCAATTTACCCACCGGGGTCAAGGTACCCACGGGTTTTGCCACCACGGCCCACGCATTTCGTGAGTTTCTGGCTTTTGATGGTTTGACCGAAAAGATCAACGCCCGCTTGAGCACGCTCGATACGGAAGATGTCAATGCGCTGGCCATTGCCGGTGCTGAAATTCGCGCCATGATCGAGTCGCAACCTTTCCCGGCCGACCTCGAACAGGAAATCCGCAAGGCCTTCATCGCGCTCAATGGCGATAACGACAAGGCCTCTTTCGCCGTGCGCTCGTCGGCCACCGCCGAAGACCTGCCCGATGCCTCCTTTGCCGGTCAGCAAGAAACCTTTGTGAATGTGATGGGCATTGAAGAAATCCTGCACAAGATCAGGGAAGTCTTTGCCTCGCTCTACAACGACCGCGCCATCAGCTACCGCGTGCACAAGGGTTTTGCCCACGAGCATGTGGCCCTGAGCGCGGGCATTCAGCGCATGGTGCGTTCTGATCTGGGTGCTGCCGGCGTCATGTTCACCATTGACACCGAATCCGGCTTTGACCAAGTGGTGTTCATTACCTCGAGCTATGGCCTGGGTGAAACGGTGGTGCAGGGTGCGGTCAATCCGGACGAGTTTTATGTCCACAAACCGATGCTCAAGGCCGGCAAACTGGCGCTGATCCGGCGCAATCTGGGCTCCAAACTGATCCAGATGCAGTTCTCCACTGCCGAAGAAAAAGCAGCCACTGGGCACCTCGTCAAGACCACCGATGTGCCAACCGAGTTGCGCAACCGCTATTCCCTGAGCGATGCCGACGTGCAAAAACTGGCGGCTTACGCCGTGGTGATTGAAGAACATTACGGCCGACCGATGGACATCGAATGGGGCAAGGACGGCCTGGATGGCGAGTTGTACATCCTGCAGGCACGCCCGGAAACGGTCAAGAGCCAGGCGGCTGGCAAGGTCGAGCATCGCTACAAGCTCAAAGGCAAGGGCGCCGTGTTGGTCGAAGGTCGTGCCATTGGTCAAAAAATCGGCACGGGCCCGGTGCGCGTGGTGCACAACCTCAGCGAGATGGACCGGGTGCAGCCCGGTGATATTCTGGTGACCGACATGACCGACCCCAACTGGGAGCCGGTCATGAAGCGCGCTTCGGCCATTGTCACCAACCGTGGCGGGCGGACCTGCCACGCGGCCATCATTGCACGTGAATTGGGCATCCCGGCGGTGGTGGGCTGTGGCCATGCCGATCAGGTGCTCAAGGACGGCATGCTGGTGACGGTGAGCTGCGCTGAGGGCGATACCGGTTTCATTTATGACGGCTTGCTGGAAACCGAAGTGACCGAGGTGCAGCGCGGCCAGATGCCCGAGATCGATGTCAAGATCATGATGAACGTGGGCAACCCCCAACTGGCCTTTGATTTCTGCCAATTGCCCAACGCCGGCGTCGGTCTGGCGCGCCTGGAGTTCATCATCAACAACAACATTGGTGTGCACCCCAAGGCGATCCTGGATTACCCCAACATCGATTTGGACCTGAAAAAGGCAGTCGAGTCGGTGGCCCGGGGTCATGCTTCGCCACGCGCCTTTTATGTCGACCGGGTGGCCGAAGGAGTGGCCACCATTGCCGCTGCGTTCTGGCCCAAGCCGGTCATTGTTCGCCTGTCGGACTTCAAGAGCAACGAGTACCGCAAGCTCATTGGTGGCAGTCGTTACGAGCCCGAAGAAGAAAACCCGATGCTGGGTTTTCGCGGTGCTGCGCGCTACATCAGTGGCGAGTTTGGTGAGGCTTTTGCCATGGAGTGCGAAGCCCTCAAGCGCGTGCGCAACGACATGGGGCTGAGCAATGTGCAAGTCATGGTGCCCTTTGTTCGCACTCTGGGTCAGGCCAAAAAAGTGACCGAGTTGCTGGCCCAGAAGGGGCTCAAGAGCGGAGTTGATGGCCTCAAGTTGATCATGATGTGTGAAATTCCGAGCAATGCGATTCTGGCCAAGGAATTTTTGCAGTATTTCGACGGTTTCTCGATTGGCTCCAACGACTTGACCCAGTTGACCCTCGGCCTGGACCGCGACTCGGGTCTGGAACTGTTGGCCAAGGACTTCGACGAGCGTGATCCTGCGGTCACCCGGCTGATTTCTCAGGCCATTGAAGCCTGTCTGGCTGAAGGCAAGTACGTGGGTATTTGTGGTCAGGGTCCCAGTGACCATCCGGACTTCGCCGCCTGGTTGATGGCGCAGGGCATCTCGTCAATCTCCCTGAATCCTGACACGGTCGTGGCCACTTGGCAGAACCTTGCCAAGGGCACGTGAGCAGGGCGTGGCTCAAGTGCCTGAGGATGCCAGCATCGTCTGATGGTCGACGCCAACCTGTCCACCCGAAACAGTCCGCCTGCGGCAAACCTGATGGGTTTGCACGGCTGGCTGTTGCTGGTCTGGTTTTCTGCGTCTTTTGGGCTGGTTTTTTTTGCTCACGATCTGCAACAGGTTGTGGCGGGTTGGCCGGTTTCCTATTGGTTTGCCGCACAGGGCAGTGTCATCGTGTTCATTGGCATCGTGGCTGTTTTTGCCTGGGTGGCAAATCGGCAAGAAGGAAAACTCGTTGAGGTGCCCGCCGCGGTCAAGGTGTATAACCGCCGCATCCATCGCCGGTTTGCCACTTTTGTGGTCTTGCTGGTCATGTTCATCCTGGCCCTGACCCTGGCAGAGCAAGGGGGGCTGCGGAAAATCTGGGTGGGCGCCATATTTCTCTTTGCCACCGTTTTCCTGTACGCGTTGATCGGCATTTACGGCCGTACCTCCAACGCCTCCGAGTATTACGTGGCGGGTCGGCGCATTCCGGCCATGTACAACGGCATGGCGGTGGCCGCAGACTGGATGAGCGCGGCCTCCTTCATCAGCATGGCGGGTGGGCTTTACTTGCAGGGTTTCTCGGGCTCCGGCATGCAGCCCGGGGGCCTGGTTTATGTGCTCGGCTGGACGGGTGGCTTTTGCCTGGTGGCGCTGTTCGTGGCACCCTATCTCAGGCAATTGAATCTCTACACCTTGCCGGAGTATTTTGCCCATCGGTTTGGTGGACGTTGGCCTCGCATCATTGCGGCGTGGTCGGCGGTTTTATGTTCCTTTATTTATGTGGTGGCGCAAATTTATGGCGTCGGTCTCATCACCTCCCGCTTGACCGGCGTCCAGTTCGAAATTGGCATCCTGTTGGGCTTGGGCGGGGTGCTGGTCTGCTCGTTTTTGGGTGGCATGCGTGCCGTGACCTGGACGCAGGTGACACAGTATGTGGTTGTCATCCTGGCGTTTTTGATCCCGGTCTCCTGGCTTGCCTACAAACAGTTGGGCAATCCGGTGGCTGCCGTGGTTTACGGTCAACAGCTGCCAAAAATCGCTGAGCTTGAGCAGCATTTGA
>JBASJO010000290.1:0-8644 GCA_049655365.1 Rhodoferax sp.
GCACCCTGTTTGGTGCCAAACCGGCGGCGCCGTATGACCGTGATCCGGCCTTCGCCGCCTCGGTCGCCGAAGTGAGCAAGGTCTATGAGCAGGCCCTGCTGGAGGTGAATGCCGGGCAGCTCGGCACTGCGCACAACACGCTGGAGCGGGTGCGCGACATCATGGCCGACATGCGCCAGCGCAACAATGTGGTGGTGTTCAGCGACCACATGAACGCCTACCATAGCCAGATGGAAACCATCATGGTGCATGGCAATGAGACGCTGGCCCAGCCCAAAGGCATGCTGCTGTTGACCGCGCAGGCGGGCGCCCTGGCTTACCTGGCCAAACAGCTTGAAGTGCAGGCCACTGCCGAACTGAAGCAAAACGCCGAGTTCGCCGCACTGCTCAAGGCGGTAAGGCAGTCGGTCTCAGATCTGGAGGCGGCCCTGTTCAATCAGGACCTGGCAGCCACGAAGGAAGCCACGGGCAAGTTGAAAGGCCCGTACAGCAAACTGTTTGCCAAATTCGGCTGATTTTTAAAAGCAAGGAGCGTTATGAGCACGTTTGATTCCATTGGCCTGATGAAAAGCATCAATGACAACCTCGGGCCGTTTCGCAAGTCCCAAGGCGAAGCCATGCAGGGTTTTGCGCAATTGGCCAAGGCCTCGATGGCCGAGGGTCTGGTCAGCGCCAAACACAAGGAGCTGATTGCCCTGGCCATCGGTATCACGCAACACTGCGCTGGCTGCATTGCGTTTCACGTCAAGGCCTTGCACCGCCTGGGTTGCACCCGCGGCGAACTCGAAGAGGCGTTGGCAGTCTGTGTCTACATGGGCGGCGGCCCCGGCCTGATGCTGGTGGCCGAGGCCCTGGCGGCCTGGGACGCGATGGCACCGGCCACCCCATCCTGAAACCTTGCGGGTCAGACCACTCGCGCAGCGACGTGCTCTGACCCCAACTGATCAGACGGTCAGTTCAGGCGCATGCCGGCCAGCAGTTGCGTCACGTTGTGCTGCATCATCTTGAGGTAGCTTGAGCCTGGTTCGCTCGGGCTGGAGAGCGCGTCGGAGTACAGCGTGCCACCCAGCGTGGCGCCGGCGTCCTTGCTGAGCTGCGCGATCAGCTTGGGGTTGCTCATGTTTTCTACAAAAACCGCCCTGATTTTTTCGCGCTTCATCTGGCGGATCAGCCCGGCCACATGTTTGGCACTGGGTGTGGCGTCGGCGTTGACGCCTTCAGGGGCCAAAAATTTGATCTGGTAATGCGCCGCAAAGTAGCCAAAGGCATCGTGGGAGGTGATGACCATGCGTTTCGCCGAGGGTATGGCGGCAAATTGAGCCTTGGCTTGCGCATCAAAGTCTTTCAACAGTGCAGCATAACGCGCCGCATTGGCCTGGTAACTGCTGGCACCCGCCGGGTCCACCTGGGCCAAGCCGGCCGCGATATTCTGAACATACAGCACCACATTCTGGGGGTTTTGCCAGGCGTGCGGATCGGCATCCTGATGGCCGTGGCCATGGCCGGCTTCCTCCATCTGCAGCGGCTTGACGCCGCGTGAGGCCACCACCGTGGCGCCCTGGTAAGCGGCCGATTTGGCCAGCTTTTCGGCCCAGGGTTCGAAGTTGAGCCCGTTGATGACAAACAGGCGCGCTTTCAGAACGGCGCGGGCGTCGGCGGGTTTGGGCTCGAAGCTGTGGGCATCGGCATCGGGCCCGACCAGGGTCGTGACCTGCACCCGTTCGCCGCCCACCACCCGCACCAGGTCGCCCAGGATGCTGAACGAGGCCACCACCGGGACGGGTTCGGCGGCCAGGGTCGGCAGGGAGAGCAAGCCGCTCAGGGAGAACGCCAACAGCGTGAGAAGTTTGAGGGTACTGCGTTTCATGGATTGACTTTCCTTTTTTGGCAAGATCATGCCGGCTTCAACCCACCCGGTGCGGGCGCTTGAGCACCTGGGGCAGCCAGCCACCCGGCGCCATGGCCAGGGACACGCCATAGAGCACACCGGCGCAGCCGATGATGGTGGGTCCGCTGGGGGTGTCGAGGTGGTAGGACAACAACAGTCCGACGCTGCCCGCCAAAGCGGCCTGGCCGCTGGCGTTGACCAACTGGGCGCTCAGGGTGTCGTGCCAGAGCCGGGCAGATACCGCAGGCAGCATCATCAGGCCCACGGCCATCAGGGTGCCCAGGGTCTGGAAACCGGCCACCAGGTTGATCACCACCAGCATCAGAAACGCCTGCTGCCAGATCCAGCCGCGGCGGCCCCAAGCGCGCCCGGCGGCAGCGGCCAGAAACACCGGGTCAAAACTCTCCAGCACCAGGCCGCGGTACAGTGCCGCCAGGGCGATCAGACTGACACTGGCCACGCTCACCACCAGCAGCAGCCCGGCGCCATCCACCCCCAGCGCACTGCCAAACAAAATGTGCAGCAGGTCAAGCTGGGTGCCCTGGCGCGACAACAGCGTCACCCCCAGCGCCAGCGCCACCAGGTAAATGGCGGCCAGGCTGGCATCTTCCTTCAGGGTCGTGAAGCGGCTGATGAAACCGGCCAGGCCGGCCGCCAGGAGCCCTGAGATCACGCCACCGGCGGCCATGGCGGTCAGCGACAGGCCAAAAAACATGAAGCTGATGGCCACCCCGGGCAGCACGGCGTGGCTGATGGCGTCGCCCAGCAGGCTCATGCGCCGCAGCGTCAGGAACACGCCCAGCGGGGCAGCGCTCACGGCCAGTGCCAGCGTGGCCACCAGCGCGCGGCGCATGAAGGCAAACTCGGCAAACGGGCCGATCACCCAGTCCCACAGGGCCATCATGCGCTGGCCTCGTCGGTGTGGCAAATGTCGGCGCTGTCGTCCCAGGCTTCGGCCAGGGTGCGGGCGCGCCGCAGGTTGGTGTCGGTCAGCACTGCTGCGGTGTCGCCCCAGGCTACCAGTTCACGTGCCAGCAGCACCGTCTGGCCAAAGTGGGCGCTGACCTGCGCGTCGTCGTGCAGCACGGCAATCACGGTACGGCCCTCGCCATGCCACAGTTTGATGAGGTCCAGCAGCGCAGCCGTGGTGCGCGAGTCCATCGCGTTGAAGGGTTCATCGAGCAAGATCAAATCAGCATCCTGCACCAGCAAACGGGCAAACAGCACGCGCTGAAACTGGCCGCTCGACAGCGAACCCACCGTGCGTTCCTCAAAGCCCTCGAGCCCGACTTGGTGAATGGCGGCATCGGCCCGGGCCAGCAGGTCGGCGCTGACACCGCCCCAGGCGCCCAGGGCGCTCCAGCAGCCCAGCAGCACACAGTCGCGCACCGGCATGGGAAAGCTGCGGTCGATCTCGGTCATTTGCGGCAGGTAGGCGATGCGCTCGCGCGGCGTGTCCACCTGCACGCGCCCGCCCGAAAGCTTGAGTAGCCCCATGATGCTCTTGAGCAGCGTGCTTTTTCCCGAGCCATTGGGGCCAATGATGGCGCTCAGGGAGCCGGTGGCAAACTGGCCGCTGATGTGGTGCAGGGCCGGGTGCTGGCGGTAGCTCACCGTCAGGTTGTCAATCTTCACCATGGGTTCGCCCCCATGTTGGCCCATCCCGCCGCCAGCCAAAGCGCCAGCACCAATGGCAGCACCGCCGCGACCCGACGCCAGGCCGGCCAGGCCAGCACGCTCAAGCGCCGGGCGCGTTTGGCGACAGGGTGATGGTGGTGGTGTCCGCCATGGTCGACTGACGTCGACCCCACAGGGGCAGCGTCGACGCTTCGACTGGGTGGTGGCGATGTATTCATGAAACGATAAAAAAGTGAATTTCGGTAATAATGCAACTGAATTGCACTAGAGTTTATCGCAACTCAATTGCAATAAATTTTTCCTTGAAAAACGCATAGCCAACAAACCCACACCCATGTCTGCCGCGCCTTCTTCACTGCCTGTCGACCCGATCGATGCCCTGCTGTCAGCCCACGGCTTGCGCCGCACCGGTGCTGCGCGGCGGGTGTTGGGCTGGCTGCTGGCGCATCCGGACACCAGTTACACCCATGCCCAACTGCAAAGTGCCTTGCAACATGATCCGGTGGCAGATGGGCTGGGTGAGGTTGGCAGCGCACTCGACCGTGTCACGCTGTACCGCCTGATTGACCGCCTGACGCAAGTGGGCCTGCTGTTGTGCCGGGTCGATGTGCACCGGGTGCGGCGTTACCAGGCCATGCCCGCCAGCGTGCACGCCCTGCCGCATTTCGAGTGCCAGAGTTGCCACCGCGACCAGCCCTTGCAAGGGGCGCTGCAGGGCAATGCGCTCGACCTGGAAGTGGCGGCGCAAAATGCCTTGCAGGCGCTCAAGGTGCTGGGCTACCAGGGTCTGAGCCTGGACCTGGCTGTGCGCGGAGTCTGCGCAGACTGCGCCACGGCGGCTCAGACCCACAGCACTGCGGCGTGAACCTGGCTGCCACGCATTTTGGTAGACTTATTTTCTGAAAATTTGATATAGGTCAGATTTGAATCGCCCGTGCCATTGCATAGTGTGTCCGCTGTTATTTTTGCCAATGATCGAATTTTTTAAGGACACCCCATGAAAGCGCTGCAAGACCTTTTTTCTACCGACTACGGCATCATGAGCATTGTGGTGATCGCCGTCATCATCGTCGGTCTGGGCTTGGCCTACGGAGTGTTGAAGTCCAAAATGGCAGAAAGCGCCAAAAACGCCGGCAATTGACGAGTCGGTTCTTGCTCCAGGGGCTTCGCGCCCCATCTTTTCGGCTAACGATCAGGGACAATCAGCCGTTTTAAACCTGATTGTCTGTCGTGAATAACCCGGTCTTTTCTGCCCTGATCCCTGTCGTTTTCTTGATTTCTGTCGGTTTCATTGCCGGTCGTGCTGGCTGGATCAGGGCCGAGGCTATCAAGGACCTGTCCAGCCTGGTTTTCATGGTGCTCACGCCGGCGCTGCTGTTTCGCACCATGAGCACGGTGCATGTTGAGCAGATCAACTTCAAGCCGGTGGCCATGTACTTCCTGGCGGCGCTGCTGTTGTTTGCCGGCATGCTGGCCTGGAAGGGGTGGAGCCGGCGCTCTGCGGTGCTGGCGCTGGGCGTCACCTTCGGCAACACGGTGATGATCGGCATTCCGCTGATCGGACTGGCCTACGGTCAAGCCGGTCTGGTGACGCTGTTCACCCTGATTTCAGTCCATGCGCTTGTGCTGCTGACGCTGGCCACCGTGGTGTTGGAACTGGTGGCCGCCCGCGATGAGCGCGCGGCCGGTCAGGGTGGGCAACGGCCCATGGCGCTCACTGTGCTGGCGGCGGTCAAGAACGGCATCATTCACCCGGTGCCCTTGCCCATCATGGTGGGTCTGCTGTTTGCCCAGACTGGCCTGATCCTGCCCGAGGTCATTGACAAACCCTTGCATTTGCTTGGTACGGCCTTTGGTCCGGTGGCGCTGGTGCTGGTGGGTGTGACACTGACGCAGGTGCAGGTGGGTCCCCACCTGAAAAACGCACTGGCCATCAGCCTGCTAAAAAACCTGGCGCTACCGTGCCTGGTGGCAGTCGTGGGCCTGGTCTCAGGCATAAGCGGTTTGCCGTTAGCCGTGATGATCGTCACGGCATCGCTGCCGATGGGGGCCAACGTGTACATGTTTGCCCAGCGTTACGAGGTTGCGCAAGACCTGATCACAGCCAGCATGACGGTGTCTACCGTGCTGGGCTTGGCCACCACCACCCTGGTGATGTCACTGGTCGGGTGGTTGCACTAAGGCGCCAGGCGCTCGCGGATCCAGCCTTGCCCGGACGCGCTGGCGGCGTCAAGACGATACTGCAACCGGTCATGCAAGCGGCTTTTGCGCCCCTGCCAGAACTGCCAGTTGTCAGGCTTGAGGCAGTAACCGCCCCAGTGTGACGGCCGCGGCGGGTTCAGCAAAAACTGGGCTCCGTAGCGGGCCGCATTGGCCACCAGCACGCTGCGCCCCGAGATGACCTGGCTTTGTGGGCTGGCCCAGGCGCCAATGCGCGAATCCAGCGGGCGGCTGTGAAAGTAGGCGTCGCTTTCCTCGTCGCTCACTTTTTCCACCACACCTTCGATGCGCACCACGCGTTCCAGTTCGACCCAATGGAACTGCAGGGCGGCAAACGGGTTGCCGGCCAGTTCCAGGCCTTTGCGGCTGTCATAGTTGGTGTACCAGACAATGCCGCGCGTATCAAAGCCCTTGATCAGCACCACGCGTGTGCTGGGGCGCAAGTTGCTGGCGACGGTTGCCAGCGTCATGGCGTTGGGCTCAGTCACTTCGGCCGAGATGGCTTCCTTGAGCCATTGCTCGAACTGTTTCAGGGGATCAGCGTGGGAGGCGTCCTCGTTGAGTTCGGCGCGTTCGTAGCTTTTGCGGAGGTCGGCGATATGGGTCATGGCAGAAGTATAGGGACATCGCCCTGCAGGCGCCGTGCGTCAGAACTTGGTAACCCGTTGGTAACCCGGCGCTGGTCATGGCCGCCATTTAACGGGTAACATTGCGGTTGTAATTTAGTTACCAACTTTTATAAAAACAATGAAACTTCATGACACCGTGGCTTCGGTCACCCAGCGCATCACCGAGCGCAGCCGGCCCACCCGTAGCGCCTATCTGGCGCGCCTTGAAGTCGCGTTGCAACGCCCACCGGGTGCCCAGCGCCTCGGTTGCGCCAATGTGGCGCACGCTTTTGCCGCCTTGCCGGGCAACGACAAGCTGCGCGTGGTGGCCCAAAAGGCGCCCAATATCGGCATCGTCACCGCGTTCAATGACATGTTGTCGGCCCACGCACCGTTCCAGCATTACCCGGATCTGATCAAGGCCGAGGCCCGCCGGCACGGTGCCACGGCGCAAGTAGCGGGGGGCGTGCCCGCCATGTGCGACGGCGTGACGCAGGGCACCGCGGGCATGGAACTGAGCCTGTTTTCCCGCGATGTGATCGCCATGGCCACGGCGGTGTCGTTGAGCCACGACGTCTTTGCCGGGGCGCTGATGCTGGGTGTGTGCGACAAGATCGTGCCGGGCCTCTTGATTGGCGCGCTGCAGTTCGGTCACCTGCCCACGGTATTTGTGCCGGCCGGTCCGATGACCACGGGTCTGTCCAACAACGCCAAGTCGAAGGTGCGCGAACAGGCCGCCCAGGGGCTGGTCGGGCGCGCCGAGTTGCTGGCAGCCGAATCCGCTGCTTACCACGGCGCCGGCACCTGCACCTTTTACGGCACGGCCAACAGCAACCAGATGCTGCTCGAAGCCATGGGCCTGCATGTGCCCGGCACCGCCTTCATCAACCCTGGCGCGGACGTGCGCGACGAACTCACGCGTGAAGCATTGCGCACGGTACTGGGCAGTGCTGATTTCAAATGCCCGCCGATTGGCCGCGTGGTTGATGAACGCTGCATCGTCAATGCCATGGCCGCCTTGCTCGCCACGGGCGGTTCCACCAACCACCTGATCCACTGGGTGGCGGTGGCACGCGCCGCGGGCATCGTGATCGACTGGGACGATTTCTCGGCACTGTCCGATGTGGTGCCGCTGCTGAGCCGGGTCTACCCCAATGGCAGTGCCGACGTCAACCAATTTCAGGCAGCCGGTGGCCCGGGCTTCATCATCCGCGAATTGCTCGATGGCGGCTTCATGCATGCCGATGTGCTGACCGACCGCGCTGGTGGCCTGCGCGAGTACACCGGCATTCCGCGCGCTGCTGAAGACGGCCGCCTCCTATGGGACATAGCAGCCGTCAGCCAGGACGAAACAGTGGTACGGCCAGTGAGCAGCCCGTTCAGTGCCAGTGGCGGCCTGAAGCTGCTGCAAGGCAACTTGGGGCGCAGCGTGATCAAGATTTCTGCGGTGCCCGATGACCGCCATGCGATTGAGGCGCCATGCCGCGTCTTTGACTCGCAGGAAGCCTTGCACCAGGCTTTTGGCGCCGATGAACTCAACCAGGATTTGATCTGTGTGGTGCGCTGGCAGGGGCCGCAGGCCAATGGCATGCCAGAATTGCACAAGCTCACGCCACCGCTGGCGGTGTTGCAGGGCAAGGGCTACCGGGTGGCTTTGGTCACCGACGGCCGCATGAGCGGTGCTTCAGGCAAGGTGCCGGCCGCCATTCATGTGTCGCCCGAGGCCGCTGCCGGCGGGCCATTGGCCCGTGTGCGCGACGGCGATATCATCCGCCTCGACGCCAACGCCGGTCTGCTGCAGGTGCTTGTTTCTGAAGCCGAGTGGGCTGCCCGTGAGGTGCTGCCCATGCCCGAAACTTTGCGCGCTGCCAACGGCGTCGGCACGGGGCGCGAGCTGTTTGCCAGCATGCGCCGCAACGCCCTGACCGCCGAGGAGGGCGCCTGCAGCTGGCTTTAAGTAAAAAGCCTGGACTGCCGCGCTGCGCTCGCAACGCCATTTATCTGTTTTTTGAAAGTTCCTATGACGACTCTGACCCCCTTGACCGCCTTGCAGGTCATGCAAGATGCCCCGGTGATTCCGGTGATTGTGCTCAACGACGTGGCGCACGCGGTGCCCATGGCGCGCGCCCTGTTGGCGGGCGGCATTCGCATGCTTGAAGTCACGCTGCGCACGCCCCAGGCGCTGGCCTGCATCGAGGCCATTGCCCGTGAAGTGCCTGAGGCCGTGGTCGGCGCCGGTACCGTGCGCAGCCGCGCCGATGCGCAAGCCGCTGCCAATGCCGGCGCGCGC